>NZ_JAEQCE010000058.1:0-32766 GCF_020738665.1 Microcoleus sp. PH2017_08_TRC_O_A | reverse complement strand
ATTTAGGTATGTAGTTGCGCTTAAGCGCTCTTGATTTAGGTATGTAGTTGCGCTTAAGCGCTCTTGATTTAGGTATGTAGTTGCGCTTAAGCGCTCTTGGTTATATGTAAGCTCAGAGCGCTCAAGCGCAACTACGTACCTTTCCGGAGCGCTTAAGCGCAACTACGTACCTTTCCGGAGCGCTCAAGCGCAACTACGTACCTTTCCGGAGCGCTTAAGCGCAACTACGTACCTGGAGGAGCGCTCAAGCGCAACTACGTACCTTCTGTTAGTGTAAGGTTTTTAACTGAGCTAAAACTGTGGCGAATCGAGCAGAATCGATCGGCTTTGCTAAGTGTTCGTCGTAACCGGCCTCGATCGCCCGATGCCGGTCTTGTTCGCTAGCATAAGCTGTCAGCGCCACAGCGGCCAAGCGCTTGATTTTGTCAGATTCGGACGATCGCACTTTGCGGATTAACGAGTAGCCATCCTCAACCGGCATCCCGATGTCGCTGACTAAAATATCCGGCGGCGACTGCTGTAAAATGTCGATCGCCTCTTGGGCTGAAGCAGCAGCCATCGCCAGAGCCCCCAACTGTTTCAGCGCCAAAACCAAAAACTCGCGGTTGTCGGGTTCGTCATCAACTACCAATACCTTTAAACCAGCCAAAATACCAGGACTCACGGCAGCTAATTGCCTTTCCTCTATCAACTGCGGCTGCTGACTCCGACGCTGTTTCAGGGGCAGCATTACTGTAAATGTCGCCCCGAGTCCCTCTCCGGGACTTTCGGCGCGTACAGTGCCGCCGTGAAGTTCCACCAAGTGCTCGACGATCGCCAATCCCAGTCCCAAACCCCCGTAAGCCTTAGTAATTGAGCCATCTGCTTGTCGGAAGCGATCGAACACGTAGGGCAGAAACTCAGCAGAAATGCCTTTGCCGGTATCGCTAACAATAATTTGTATGTAATTAGGTGATGGGGAATTAGCAACAGCTACCGCAGACAAACGCAGTTGGACTGTTCCCCCGGATGGCGTAAACTTGACGGCGTTAGTCAGCAAATTCGAGACTACCTGCTGCAACCTCTGGGCGTCGCCCCACATCAAACTGATTGCGGGGTCAAATTCCGAGGAAACAGTCACAGACTTAGCCTGAGCGGCGAAACTGACACAATTGAGGGCAACTTCGATCGTCTTTGTCATGACGAACCAGCCGGGTTTTAGAACCAGCTTGCCTTGAATAATCCGGGAAACATCGAGCAAATCTTCGACTAGCTGCGTTTGCACCCTCGACTGACGCTCGATCGCTTCCAAACCGCAAGCTAAAGAATCTGGTGTGTACGGGCGGGTGCGGAGCATTTGGGCCCAACCCAGAATTGCGTTTAAAGGCGTGCGGAGTTCGTGGGAAAGAGTGGCTAGAAACTCGTCTTTCCGGCGGTTGATGGCTTCTGCTTCTGCCCGCGCGGCTTGTTCGCGATCGAGCAACTGAGCGAGTTCTGCCTCGACTTGCTTGCGATCGCTGATGTCGGCGACGATCGACATACAGTTAATGTTACCCTTGGCGTCGCGGACTGGAGTTGCCCACAAACCGATGTCGATCGAGGTGCCGTCTTTTCTTTGGCGCTGGGTTTCCATGCCGGCGATCGCATTTCCAGCGCGAATTCCTTTCAAATTCTCCATAAATTCCTCCCGCTTGTCTGGGGGAACGCTGGGCAAAAATTTACCTACCGCCTCGGATTCTGGCCAGCCAAAAATCCTCTCAGCGGCTGGGTTCCACATTTTTACAATGCCGTCCTCGGCGCCGAAAACGGTAATTGCTAGGGGACAAGCCTGGATCAAGGCTTCCAAAGTTTGATTGATTTGCGATCGCGCCTCTTCTGCTTGTTTGCGATCGGTGATATCGACGTTCACGCCGATAGTCCGCAGGGGCAAACCGCGCTCGTCCTGAAACACCTTAGCCCTGCAAGCAATCCAGGCGACGCTGCTATCCGAGCGGCAGATGCGGAACTCGATGTTTAATTCCTCGCCGTTCGTCGCCGCAGCCAGTACCTGCTGTTCGGTGAAAGTGCGATCGTCTGGATGCACCATTGCCAGCAAATTTTGATAGCTGCTCTGGAAACCGCCGGCCGGCAGCCCGTACAAAGCCTCTAACTCCGGCGTACACGCGAGTTCGCCCGTTTGGACGTTCCATTCAAAAGTTCCGATTTTGCCTGCTTGCTGAGCGATTTGCAGCCGTTGTTGATTGTTTTTGAGTTCTGCTTCCACCCGCGAGATTTCGGTCAAGTCAATGTAGAATCCGACGATCGTCTCTGGTTCGCCCTTGTCAGGGCACAAAGTCGTCGCGCCCATCAGCACCGGCACGCGGCTGCCATCTTTGCGGATGTACTCTTTCTTAAAAGGAGTTGCGACTCCCGACGCCCGCAGTTCCCCGGCCGCCCGGGCGTCGAGGTGGAGGTATTCGGAGGGGGTCATATTGTCCCACCGCATTTGACCGGAGAGCACGTCTAAGCGAGTATAGCCCACCATGTTGAGCAGGGAGTCGTTGGCGTAGGCGATGCGGCCGGTAAAATCGCCGATCGCGACTCCGAAAATATTTGAGTCTAACAGTCGGCGGAATAAAGCTTCGCTTTGCTGGATTACCCGTTTTGCTTGGTTGCGATCGGTAATTTCGGCAACCACGCTGCTGACTCCCAACAGCGTTCCCGATTCATCGATCACGGGGTAAAAGCTGACTTGCCAATCCCGCACAACTCCCGGCTGTTGAAGGGTTTCGGCCTTAAGTTCCATGTCGAGTACGGGGGTTTGCGTAGCGAGCACTTGGCGGTAAATCGGCTCTACCAGATTGGCAAGTTCCGGTATCGCTTCTCTGACGGTGCGCCCGATGTGATCTGCGATCGTGCGGCCGTTGATCGCAGCGAGGCATTCGTTCATGCGGATGTAGCGCAAATTGGTATCGAGAAAGCACAGCCCGACTGGTGTGGTGTTGTAAACTAAGTCGAGTTCTGCTAGTTGGTTGCTAATGCGAATTTCGTTTTCTCGGATCTGGTTTTGAGCTTGTTTGCGATCGGTGATATCGACCACGAAGAACGATCCTTTGTCTGTGCATCCTTGCAAGTGTCCGGCGCCGACAAAAACTGGGAAGCGCGTGCCGTCTTTGCGGATGTATTCTTTTTCAAAAGGCTCGCAACTTCCTGATGCTGCGACTTGGGCGAGGGCTGCGCGATCGAGTTCTGCGTATTCCGGCGGCGTGATATTGCTCCAGTGGATTTTTCCTGAAATTAAGTCTTCTCTCGTATATCCAATCATGTCCAGCAAGGCGTTATTAGCTTCGGTAATTTCGCCGCCCGCCTCCCAGAAACCAATGCCGATCATGTTAGAATCTACCACGCTGCGGAAGCGCATTTCACTTTCCCGCAAAGCTAATTCTGTTTGTTTGGCTGCGGTAACATCTGCGATAATTATGCCAGCGCCGATGATTTCTCCCCTTTCATTTTTCACCGGGTAGTAGTTGGCGAGCCAGTAGCCGAAATATCCGGGTCTTCCCCCATGTTCGCCGCTGACTTCTACATTTAAAACAGGTTCGCCGGTTTCTAGAACTTGCTGAATTATTGGTGCAAACTCGGCAGCGGATTCTGGCAACAATTGGCGGTAGTCTTGACCGAGATGCTGTTCTGCTGTCAAACCGTTGAGTTCTGCTAATACTTGATTGATGCGGATGAATCGCATTTCGCGATCGAGAAAGCAAATCGCTAGGGGAGATGCTTCTAACAGCGAGTCAATTAAGGCGAAGGATTGCGATGTTTGAGCTAGTGCTTGCTGCGCTTCTGCATAAAGTCTGGCGTTGTCCAGGGCGATCGCCACGCGGTATGCTAAATCTTCTAGCATTGCCATATCTTCTGCACTGTAGCGGCGCCCCAACTTTGAGGTAAAGCAAGTGATCGCACCCATTACCCGCCCGCGCGCCTTCAGCGGTACGCAAGCGTGAGAACCGATATTGAGCGATTCCCTACGGGATAGCTTCGCCGCGCGTAGCATTTCAATTTCTGCTGCATTTTCGGCTGCTGCTGCTAAAATCTCCTCATCCACTTCGGCAATTAGTTGGGATTTGCCGGTGCGAATTACCAGCGGATAGCCGTTAACAGCATCAAAGGCGATCGGGCTGCAAACTCTCAACTTATTAATCGTATCAACCGTAGAGGCTTCTGCGTGAGCCACAGCGACTTTGCGGACTTTTGAGTCAGTTTCGGTCAAATGAATGCAGCACCCATCGGCAACAGAATTAACTGCTAATTCAGCGACATTTTGCAGCACTGTTTCTCCGTCAAACGCAGCAGCCAAAATTTTGCTAACTTCTGCCAAAAATGCCGATCGCTGCTGTTCTATTTGGGCTTTTTCTCGGGCTGCTTGCTCGGTTGCCAACTGCAATCTTTGACTTTCTGTAAGTTTGAGTTCTGTGATATCGCGGGCAACAATTAACGCCGATTCTGGTACGCCGTCTTTGTCAAACTCTGGAACTACGCGAGATTGATAACTTCTGATGCCGTCGGTTGAGTAAGCCTGAAATTCGATGACTTCTTCTCGACCAGTTTCTAGCACTTTGCGGAGAGTTTCATCCCACCTCTGGCAAAGTTCCGGCGGCATTCCTAGCTCTTGACTGGTTTTTCCGAGGAAGAATGAAATTGGTTTTCCTTGAGTTCTAGCAACTGCTTCGTTGACATAAATATAACGCAGTTCTTTATCGGTGCGGATAATCACATCGGGCGTATTTTCTAGCAACGTTCTCAGTTGCTGTTCGCTGCTAGACAAAGCTGCTTGTGTTTGCTGTCTTTCAGTAATATCTCGCACCGTACCCACGTGTCCGATGAGTGCCCCACAGTCGGAGAACATCGGCGCCGAACCAACATTAATCCAGCGCACAATCCCCTCTGCTGTTTGCAAGCGATATTCGATCGCATATTCCCCAAGTTCCCGAGTATAATCCAGCCATCGGCTCAATACGCGATCGCGGTCTTTCGGGTGAATGCAATTCTCCCAACCATCTCCTAAAAGTTCTGCCAAACTCAAGCCACAAATCGCCTGAGTGCGAGGGTTTGCATAGGTGTAGCGCCCCTCAAAATCTGCCATAAAAATTCCCACAGGCGAACAGGAACTTAAACAGCGAAATCGTTCTTCTTGAGCTTGCAGCGCTTCTTTAGCTACTGTTAGCTCAGCCGTGCGCTGTTTGACGCGGTTTTCTAGCTTGGCGTAGGATGAAGCCAAGGCTATTTCTGCTAATTTGCGATCGGTAATATCGATACCACTTGCGATCGCATATTCTACCAAGCCATCAATACCCAGCATCACTGTATTCGACCAAGAAATGAAGCGCTTGGATCCATTTTTAGTGCGCCAATAGTTTTGATATTCGCTGTAAACAACTTCTGCGTTTAGATTAGCAAAAACTGTTTGAGCTGCCTCAACTTCTTCGGGAATCAAGAACAGATCCCAAACATATTTATCCAGAACTTCTGCTACCGAGTAGCCAGTTGTTTTTTCGCAAGCTTGGTTGAATCGCACAATCCGTCCTCGACTGTCGAGAACTACAATCAAGCAAGCTGTGGTATCAGTTACTTTTGAAATAATCTGGCGTTCTATTTCTAGTTCTTGTTCTGCGGACTTTAAACCAGCATACCAGCCGCCAACCATTGCAGCGGCAAGAAGTAAGATTGCAGGAGTTGCCTGAAGTGCAAACAGTAACAGAGTTGTCAGCAGTAAGGCCGTGCCTGCGGTAAATGTAGCAATGCTGTAAGATTTAATGGGTAAAGGCAAGACCTGAAACCGACTCATTTTTTTTTGACCTGTAGCGATGGCGCGATCGCACTATTTCTGTTTGTGCCTATAAAACAACATGGTTAAAAAAAATTATGTGTTTTTTCTATAACAAACCACATTTGTCGGCGCCGTGCCATCTTCCCACAGATAGATTTTCTGAAGTCAGTTGACAGTTGACAGTTGACAGTTGATAGTAGTCATTAGTCATTAGTCATTAGTCATTAGTCAGTAGGGGCGGTGGATGGTGCGTGCCCGCCCTCATCAGTCATTAGTCATCAGTGCTGTCCCCGCTCGCAAACCTTATCATCAGTCATCAGTCATTAGTCACAGAGAATCAGAAAAATACTCCCAATCTCCCCCTCTCCCAATCTCCCCCTCAGGAGCATCTCATTTTTGTAAAAAGCATTTTTTCTTTGAGTGCGAGCGTCCCCGCTCGCGTATTTTACAATACGCGAGCGGGGACGCTCGCACTATAATAAATGCAAAACTGAGATGCTCCCTCCCACGTCTCCCCTTTCTCCCCTTTCTCCCCTTTCTCCCCCTCTCCCACTCCCCCCCTCTCCCACTCTCCCCATCTCCCACTTTCCCCTTTGTCCACTCGTCGAAACCAAGCAATTGATGCGCGCAGCAGCTTATGATAAATGAAGAGACAAACTGGATAAGTTGATTTCTGGGAGGAACTTACGATGAATCACAAGCTGGCAAAAATTATCGGATTATTTTTCGCAGCCGCCATCGTCTTCGGATTCATCGGTTACGCGGTGCAAAATCCCAACTCGGTCACCAACTCAGTAATGTCGATCGGCTTTCCGAATCTTACTACAGCTACCGCCAGCGCGATCGACAACCAGCGCAACCAAATCTATCTCAACGGCACCTGGCAATTTGTCCCCGCCACAGGCAACCCCCAAAGTCCCCCCGCCTCCCCAAATTGGGGCTCCATCCAAGTACCCGGAGACTGGCAAGAAGAAAAAAACGAATTCATACCCGGAATCATCACTCGCGGCACCGGCAAAGACTGGGAAAACTTCAACAGCAAACAACTATCAAAAGCTTGGTATCAGAAAAAAATAGACATTCCCGGCGAGTGGAAAAACCGCCGCATTTTTATCGACTTAGCCAGAGTCAGCACCGATGCAATTATCTTTGTCAACGGCATTAACTGCGGTCAAATCGAATGGCCCTACGGCAATATTGAAATTACCAAAGTAGCCAAACCAGGTCAAAATACAATATCTATTTTAGTCGCGGCAGTCTCCGACGAAAAAGACAAAGCCGTGATCATGAGTCCCACAGAAATATACACCACAAAATCCAACTTGCAATCGCGGGGAATCATCGGCGAAGTCAGGGTTCTTAGCGTGGCCCCAGGCCCGCTAGTTAGCGATGTATACGTCCAAACTTCCACCAGAAAAAAGCAAATTAAATTAGATGTAGAACTCAAAGACATTACCCAAAACGGTCAAGTTCAGCTTGTAGCGCAAATGCTCGACGAAAAAGGCAAAGTCGAACAAAAATTTACAGGCACTGCAACCGTTCAAGCCAAACCAATTCAAACCGTAAAAGTCCAGTGGGATTGGCAAAGTCCCCGCCTTTGGGATGCCGGCAAACCCAACCTCTACACCCTGCAATTAGAAGTAACAGGCAGCGGCGTTAACACGCAATACAACCAACCCTTCGGCTTCCGGGAATTTTGGGTACAAGGGCGCAAATTTTTCTTAAATGGCACCGAGTTTCGCCTGCGTCCCGCCTTGCATTCCGATACATGGGAAGGTGGCACAGTAGAAGTTTCAGACAGTTTAATAGACGCCTATGTAAAAGCTGGTTTCAATATAGCAGAAATCTGGCCTTGGAATCACGACGAACGGGGTAGATGGCACTTCAGAGAACTATTTTCCGAACGCGCCGATCTCAAAGGTTTTCCAATTATGGCGCCCGCATTAGATATTACTCCCATAGCTTGGAGCGAACAATGGAATAACCGCCAAATTATCGATCGCTGGAAAGGGCGAATGACAGCAGAAATGCGCCGCTACCGCAATCATCCCTCAGTATTAATGTGGGCAACAAGTCCCAATTATTTCGGCAACGGTGACGACCAAAATCCCCGCCGCATCGGCAAGAAAACAGTAGAAGGAACAATCGGCCCCGTCGAAGACCAGCGTTTGCGGGCAAAAACCCCCCTGGGAAATGAAGCTTTTGCTGCTATGAAATCTGTAGACCCAACCAGACCTGTAATGGTACATCAAGGCGGCACTTTTGGCGATGTTTATTCGCTAAATTCTTATTTAAATGTGATGCCGTTACAAGAAAGGGAAGAATGGATTTCAGAGTGGAGTAAAACCGGAGAAATGCCCTACATGGTAGTAGAATTTGGCACGCCTCTGCACGCGACCATGATGCGGAACCGCCAAGGTTTTGATAAGGTGATTGTTAGCGAACCTTGGATGACTGAATTTGCAGCAATTTACTTTGGCAAACAAGCTTACGACTTAGAAACTCCCACTTATAAACGTAAAATTCGCGAGCAATTTGTCAAGGATATGCAGTATAAAAGCTGGCACATGAGCAAGGATTTAGATTTTGCACCTGCTTTTCAAAAGTTGCAGTATTTATTCAGTACGAATACTTGGCGGACTTGGCGGACTTTTGGAATGTCTGGGGGCATGATTCCTTGGCAGCAAGGACACGGTTGGGATGTTTCGGATGCTGGCAGAACCAAGGTAGATCTGGGAGGATTTCAATCGGGTCGCCGAGGTGTTTATTTGAAGCAAGTGTCCAACAATCTGATGCATCATTTGCAACCAGAAGCTTACAAAATTTATCCGGCAGGGGAGGCAATTATGAAGAATAACGGCCCGACTTTAGCTTGGATTGCTGGTGCTAATCAGGCTTTTGCTGCCAAAGATCACAGCTTTTTTGCAGGCAGCAAATTGGCTAAGCAAATAGTATTAATTAACGATACCAGAGCGCAGCAAGATTTTGCATTAAATTGGCGAGTTATGGTCGGGGGAGAAGAGGTAGCAACTGGGGAGAAGAAGGGGAAAATTGACACAGCAGGCACGCTATTTTTCCCAATTGACGTGAAATTGCCAAATACAATTTCTAGCAAAGCTGACGGCGAAATTAGTTTAACTGCACGAATTGGCGATCGGCCGCATTCTGATACATTTCCTTTCCGGGTGTTTGCCAATCAAGCCAAAATCAAGGATACGCTAACAATCTTCGATCCAGTTGGCAAAACATCGGCAATGTTAAAGCAGTTAGGTTATAGTCTGGTGCCTTGGAATGGTTCGCAAGTTTTATCGCTATTAATTATCGGTAGGGAAGCTTTTTCTAGCGGGCAAAATTTGCCAGGAAATTTAGAAAATTTCGTGCGAAACGGCGGCAAAACAATGGTGTTTCCTCAGCGCCGGGAATGGTTGAAAAACATGGGTTTGCGGGTTGCCGAACACGTCAGCCGCCGCGCCTATCCAGTTGACAGCAATCATCCAGCAATTATCGGTTTAGACGGTGAAGATTTGCGGGATTGGATGGGGGAAAGTACGCTGGTTGAAGCTTATCCAGATACAACTCAAACTGGATCGAGATTGAGTCCAGCAAATATGCCTTGGTACGGCTGGCATTGGGGAAATCGCGGCGCAGTCAGCAGCGCTTCAATTGAGAAGCCGCACCGCAGCGGTTGGCGACCAATTTTGGAATCAGAGTTTGATTTAGCTTATTCGCCGCTGATGGAATTGGATTATGGAAAAGGGCGGCTGATTTTAAACGAGTTGGATGTGGAAGACCATTATTCTGTAGATGGTGGGGCGGCGCAGTTAGTCCAGCAACTTGTGAGTTACGGGACGAATTCTCCAATGCTTGGAAAGCCGGATAAGGTGGTTTTAATTGGGGGAGACAAAGATGCCAAGAAGTTGGACAGTTTGGGGGTAATTTATCAGCGGGCTAATGCGCTTTCTCAGGATGCTGGTTTGGCGATTGTGGGTGCCGAAGCGAATCTGAAAGATGCAGATTTGCGTGCTTATTTGAATGGTGGCGGGAATGCGTTTTTCTTGCCGCGTCAAGTACCTGTTGCGGGTTTGGGCGTGGGTTTGCAGCAGGCGAAGGATTTCGGGGGTTCGCTGGCGGTGCCTGGTTGGGATGAGGTGAAGGGGCTTAGCGGTTCGGATTTGCGATCGCGCTCTTTTTATGATACTTGGTTGATTAAGTCTGGGGGAGAAATCGGTGCTGACGGTTTGTTAAGCCGGGTTGCTGTAGGTAAGGGCGTGGCGATTTTCTCTCAAATTGACCCGGATAGTTTGAATGCTGATGCTAAGACTTATTTGCGTTTTACTCGCTGGCGGCAAACTCGGGCAAATGCTCAGATTTTAGCTAATTTAGGGGCAAGTTTTAGGGCCGATGGTGCTGTATTTAACGGTTCGAGTCAGGAGTTTTATCACCCGGATTATAAGACAGATTTTGAGAATGGGGACGATCCTTATCGGTATTATCGATGGTAGGAGTTACCAGTCAATGTTGACCGGATATTTGGCAAATATCGAATCGCAACTCACTAACACAGCGTCTTCTATATTGGCTTGAGCAATCAATAGGCGATCGAAGGGATCTTTGTGATGAGTTGGTAAGTTATTCAAGGCTAAAACATGAGCAATAGTAATAGGTAGCAATTCTATATTGTTAGTCACTTGCTGGCTTTCTATCACTTCTGTTAAAGGCAGATTCAGACTTAGTTTACCAAGTTGGAGCTTGATTTGGATTTCCCAAATGCTGGCAACACTTACAAGCAAAGTATTTTCTGGATTTTGACACAAGGCAAGAGCTTTTGGTGAAAGTCTTTGCGGGGAACTGTCCCACCAAATGAAGGTATGAGTATCGAGGAGTAATCTCATAGATTCCCTGTCCAGAATTCATCAGATAACGGTTCATCAAAATCCTCACTTGTCCAGATTGTTCCAGCGTGCAATCCTGCTGTGCGCGGCTTAGCTGGGGATGCAATGGGCGCTAATCGTACAAGGGGAATACCACCTTCTGTGAGAACAACCTCTATACCTTTAAGTGCTAGAGATAATAACTCTTTTAAATTTGTTTGTGCTTCTTGTATGTCAACTGTTTTTGTGAGCATTGCAGTTATCCTAGCTAGGAGTTAAAAGTGCGATCGCATGGCAGAGTGCAATTTCCATATCAAACGGTCAAACTTATTATACTAAATATCACAGGTCAAAGTGTCGCTTAAAGCGCGGGTCTAGTTTGTCGGTTTTCCTTTGGTTGCAGGTGCAGCAGAGGGTTTGCAGGTTGCTGATGTCGTTGCTGCCGCCGCGGGCTAGGGGGATGATATGATCGATCGACAGTTCTGCTTCTAGTTTGGTTTGGCCGCAGCTTTGGCACTGATATTTGTTGCGGGTGAATACGTATTTTCTGACTTCTGGAGGAATGCGGATTCTCGGGGTTTTAGACATTATTTTTAACCGCTGATGAACGCTGATTAACGCGGATGTTTGATGAATTAGCTGGCAAATAGTTCGTCATAAATGTCATTTTCCGCACTCAGCCACTCTTGATAAGCTTGAGATTCAAGCATCGGTTGAATAGATTCTTTCCCTCTTGTCCAAAACAGGGCTAGGTTGAGAAGTATTGCCAACTTATTATCGGGAAGTTGCTCAATTATAGTTAGAAGTTTTTGGCGAATGTTCATAGGATTGGCGATCGCTATTTACTTGTCATTATAGCACGATCGACACAATAAAGATACCGGGCGAATAGAATTCGCGTCTACACAAACAATGTCCGCCTCCGCGGACTAAGAATGTTTTCTTTCAACCCGCGCAGGCGGGTTTTGTCTCTGTAGACGCGATTTCCAATCGCCGTAATTTCGATCGCCAAAATTGCAATCATTCACAATCCACAACAACGCTATTATTTTCTCCAATTACAGGCAACAAATGCTCGTGCAACTTCATCGCCTGCAAACAACTATTGATTCCAGAAACTGCCCGATCGTACTCTTGAATCTTCTCTTCATTCTCAGCTTGCAGCCGCAGATTCTTAGCAATCTTCTCCTCAGCTTCCTGTGCCAAAGTTTGCTCCAAATAATCGCGGGCTTGACTGTATTTCTGCAAAATATCATCAGCTTGCTGTTCCGCCATCGGTAACAAATGCTCTTTCAGCGTTTGATTCACAGTTTGGCGGAAAGTTTGCCGAATGGTTTTCGATACTTTTGGCTCAAAATCTAGCCTCAATAATTGCCGAATTGCTGGTTGCGCGTCTACCATATTTTCGCAGTCAAAACCTTGGGATGTTTGCTGCAATGTTTCCCGGAATTGGTAAATCGAAAACGTGCCTTCGTCGTAAAAACGGGGACTTTCTCGCACGTAGCGATCGCACTCCACGCCCGCCGCATTCACCAAAGCACGAGAAACCCGCTGTGACAACTCCTCTAACTGCTGTTCAATTCCCCCGTCATTCCCCAACAACCGATAAAGTAATCGATAATATTCTGACTTACGAATGCTGTCTTTTAAATACTGGAAATAATTCTCAACCAGTGACTTAGTAGCCTCTACTAAAATATCTTCCAACTGATTGGCTAAATAATAAAGCGCTTCCACTAAAACCGCAATTAAAGGTGCAGTAGCATTCCGCGGATGAGTCATCAAAGTTCGTCCGTAAGCCGCCTCAACCGAAAATCCATCTAGCAATTCATCCAAGCGGCGAATCATCCGAGATTGCAGTTGGCGAAAATCTGTATCGAAAATATCGCATCTGTTCATAATCATATCATTGACTTCTTTGGCGATATGTTCTCGAAATTCCTGTCCGACTTGCTGCAATTCTTGATTTAGACGTAAAAGTTCTTGGGCTTTCATCGCTTCAATTTCGCGGGGCTGGCTGTCCAAATTCCGCTGAATTGTTTGGTATTGTTTCCGCAGTTGAATGCACAAATCCTCTAAATCGTCAGCGAGATTTCTGAACAGTTGCGGGCGCTTTTCTTTTGTGAGATAATCGGTGATGGCTGTGCGAAAATCTTCGATGCCGCTATCTTGAATTAATTGCTGAATTAATGGTTGACCTTGTTCTGCCAGAATCCGCACGTAGTTTTGACTGGGCGTTTCGTAGCTGTTAACTGAAATCCGAAATTTGCTGGGAGATAGTTTCCCGGAATTCGCACAGTAGCGGTTAAATTCGCTGACAAATAGCGGTGTTTCTTCAGTGTTTTCACTTTTACTATCCGCATTCGTGTCTGCATCAACTCGATCGCGACTTTCGACAAATATGCTATCCAAACCAAAGCGATCGCGCCCGGTTGTCCCTTTTATCAAACTCCCGTAGAATCCCAGCAATCCGCTGGTTTTATAGACTCTGGCGGTGTCGCGAAAGTCGGAATTAATCAGATTTTCCAAGCGCTGGATCAGTTGCGCGTTGTACCAAGTTTCGTCAATGCGGTTGAAAATGTAAAACAGGCGATCGCGAATTCCGGGATTCGATCGCGTTTTTTCCATCAACTCCGTCTCTTCCGTCGTCATTTCCCCAGACGACGCAGCCTTCAAGACGCACACAACCGCCGAAGTATCCGGGCTTTCAATCTTATCATAGGTCAATTCCGCATCCTGTTTGACAGGCGCATCAATTCCCGGCGTATCAATAATAATATTCCCATCTTGCAGCAGCGGATGGTAACAGTAATATTCAACTCGCTTGAGTACAGCGCTGTTGCTACCGCGCCGCGCGTAACTTGCAGCTTCCTTGAGATTGGAAAAATTAAACTGTTCCATCGAATAAGTTGCATTTTCCACAGCTTGAATGCGATCGCGATTCGCTTCAAACCCTTCTAAAAGTAGAGTCAAAGCCTTCGCTTGTTTAGCTCTCTCCGATTTATTTTCTCCGCCTTCCTTTTCGATAATTATGCTGCATCCCTGAGCTAAAATTTTAACTACATCTGTGAGATTAATATCAATTTCAGTAGTTAAATTTAACTGTTCGCAAAGAGCATAGGCTTGCTGGCGAATCTCAACTTCGCTCGAAAAAGTGAGAACAACACGCTCTTTTTGGGTAGATTCAGCGTAGGCGATATAGCATTCAGTACCGGTTGCGTGTCCGACCGCACTGTAGAGCAATTCTCGCTCCAACAAAGCATTAATCAGCATTGATTTTCCCGCACTGAAAGCGCCCGCAAACACAATCTCAAACTCGGGAGAAATTGCCTTTTTCAGAGAAGCTTGTACCGCCGTGATATCTTGTTGTCGCAAAGACGGTTCCTGACGCAGCAGTTGCAGTAGAGAGTCAACTTGCTCTTGCAGATTTTTGCATTGAGGCGGCATTTGAGTCATCGCGGCAGAATGCTCCTGTATTGTGGGAAAATTAGCTTAGGGTTAATTTTCGGCTAGTTCCTGAATATTTGCAACAGTAATTCTACTTATGTTATCGAGGATGGCTGAAAGTGCGATCCTCTTCGAGGGCTGCGCTAACGGCTATTGGGCGGCTAAATCTTGTGTTTCCAGCCAAGCTGCTAAGTCCGAGATTTGGGTAAAATTGAGCAAAGCTTCTCCTAAATCTTCTAATTTCGCGATCGACAATTCCCCGATTTGACTTTGAACTTCGGGAGTGACAGCACCTACACGGCGTTCCAACAGACGAACAATCAGTGCTATTTGTCCTGTTTTGATTCCTTCTTCTCTGCCTTCTTCTCTGCCTTCTTCTCTGCCTTCTTCTCTGCCTTTTTCTGTTCCTATTCGCACTGCTTTAGATATTGCACCTCGCCGATCTTGGATATAAATCTCCTGTTTTAGCAAGTCACTTAACTCGTCACGATTCAAATTAGCTCTACTTGCTATTGCAAATGCTTTATTGATTTCTGGCACAACTTCCATTGTTTCAGGTACTGTGTTTAAGTCTCTGGCAGTTTTGAGAAAATAAAGCCATTTGTCGGTCAAAGTTTCTAACTCCTCCAGACTTTTTTTAAACTTGGGTAACTCGACAAAAACTAATTCGATATCGTAAATAGGATAATCACTTAAAAACTCTCTTTCTTTCAGAACAAACCGCGAAGTTACTTTGTCAAAATCCTCAAACATTTCAAAATCAGTAATTGTCAAGGCAATCACTGGATTCAACATTACATATTGATCGGCTGTTTCTAATTGCGTGGAATAAGCTTTGGCTGCATTGTACAAAATTCGCTTTTCAAAAGCCTCTACGTTCAAAACCTGCATCTCGATAATGACAGTTGTGCCGTCATTTAAGTTGGCTCTAATATCTAAGTAAGTATCCTTAAGACCTCGAATTAGCGGCAATGAATAAGGATCGACGATTTCTAAACTTTCGATGGTGGGCTGATTGTCATATAGCAAGGCATTCAAAAAACTAATTAGAATGTCTTTGCTATTTTCAGAACCAAAGATTTTTTTGAAGGCAAAATCAGTTTTAGGATTGATGAATGTGAACATATAGGTAATGGGTAATGGGTAATGGGTAATGGGTAATGGGTAATCGGTAATGGGTAATGGGTAATGGGTAATCGGTAATGGGTAATCGGTAATCGGTAATCGGTAATCGGTAATCGGTAATGGGTAATCGGTAATGGGTAATCGGTAATGGGTAATCGGTAATGGGTAATCGGTAATCGGTAATCGGTAATGGGTGATGGGTGATGGGTGATGGGTGATGGGAAACCCCTGACGCCCTCAAGGCGGAATTGGCTGATGGGTAAGGTGCGCAGTGCGCACCTACATTTCGGTAAGGTGCGCAGTGCGCACCCTACAATTAATCATACAAATTCTGACGCGGTTTAAAAGTCTCAATTTGCCGCAATTTTTCGTACAATTCCCGTTCTTCGTCACTAATTTCCTTGGGAATTAACACCTGAATTTCTACTAGCTGATCTCCCCGATCGCCATTTCCAGTCGGATAGCCCTTATTCGCCAGCCGCAACCGCTTCCCAGACGTGACTCCCGGTGGCAGTTTCATCTTCACCAAGCCGTCTAGAGTCGGCACTTCAATGTCTCCACCAAGTACCGCTTCGCAGGGTGTCAGTGGCAATTCGCAGCAAATATCCGACATTTCCAAGCGGAAAAATGGATGGGGAGAAACGGTGATTTTTAAGTACAAATCGCCACCGCCAATACCTTGATTTCGCAGGCGAATTCGCTGGCCCGATACCATCGCCCCAGGCATATTTACCTCGATCCACCGCCCGTCATCCAAGCGGATGCGCTCGGTACCGCCGGAATAAGCTCTTTCCAAAGGCAGAGTCAGCCTCGCATCAATGTCTTGTCTGATTTCGCGATCGTCCATTTCGCGAGTTTCGCGTCGAATTTCGCGATCGTCCAAATCCCTTCTCTCTTCCCGAGAATTAGCAACATAACTGGTTTTCTTAGAAGCCGTATTCCACGGTTCCGAAGTGGGAACTCGCGGTGCATCATTCTCTGTCGCCATCCTCACTTCCCGGCGCCTTCCGAGGACTTGATCGAGAAATTTATTAAAATCTGAGTAATCGCTAAAATCGATATCTTCGGCAGGCTTTTTGCGGCTATTTTTACTATTTCCCCAACTTGTAAAATTGGGAAGTTTTACGCCTTGTTTGCCTTGAAATCCCTTTTGTTTCCAGAATTTACTAAACTGATCGTATTGAGCGCGCTTTTCGAGATCGGAAAGAATATCGTAAGCTTCATTAATATCTTTAAACCTATCTTCGGAAGATTTATCTCCGGGATTCACGTCAGGGTGTAACTGTCTCGCGAGTCGTCGATAGGCTTTTTTTATCTCGTCAGCCGTAGCATCTCTGGGCACTCCCAGTATTTGATAGTAATTACGAAAGTTTTGCATAATTTGAGAAGGAAGAAGGAAGAAGGAAGAAGGAAGAGGGAAGAAGGAAGAAGGAAGAGGGAAGAAGGAAGAAGGAAGAGGGAAGAAGGAAGAAGGAAGAGGGAAGAAGGAAGAGGGAAGAGGGAAGAGGGAAAGATGTTTTATTCTGGTTTAAGTTTATTGATTGTGCTGACAATTAGTCGTGTGACTTCATCTACTTCTTTAACAACCGGTGATATTTGCTGGTGCGTTCCTAACCCCACTTTTTCAGAAATCACTAAATGAGTATCCAGTTCTCGCAGCGAACCGAGAGTTATTTGTAAATATCGAATATACTCTTTCGTGCTCACCGAATAGCAAGGGTTTGAAGCCCCAGCATGAAGGCAGATTGTGATAAGAACGGAGTTTAAATCTCTGTTCTTATCACTTCGCTGTCAACTGTCAACTGTCAACTGTCAACTGTCAACTGTTTAAACGTCCATATCCCTCAGCAATGTTAGCTGGTACTGATACAGATGCACGGCGAATTTGACTGGTAATACCATAAAGTTCAGATGGATGAAATGATTTGGTTAATTCGTAGCAAAGTTGACAAAGATAAATACCCCGCTGCCAGATGTATTGTTCTCTATGACTCATAAAAAAATATAGTTTTCTCCTTGCTGATTATAGTAATCTCTATCTATTTCCAAGAAGTCTAGTGTAGTAGAGGAGAGAAAAAAGAAGTCCAGAAGAAGTGGAAAAAGGGCGGTCACATATTCTCTGCTAAAAATCCGCTATTTTCCTTCTTCCTTCTTCCTTCTTCCTTCTTCCTTCTTCCTTCTTCCTTCTTCCTTCTTCCTTCTTCCTTCTTCCTTCTTCCTTCAATTACAACCAATCATCGTCGTCATCCCAGTCGTCGCTTTGATTTTGATAGGGGCGAGTTGGGCGGTTATTGCTGGTTCTGCGATCGGGTGTGCGATCGTATGGGCGATCGGGTGTGCGATCGTAAGATCGATCGCGATCTGGCATACGATCGCGATCGTAAGAGCGATCGTAAGGGCGATCGGGCATTGGATCGACTGTCGATCGCCTGTAGGGCTTAGCATTTTGATAATAGCTGCTGTCATCGCTGCGCCGCTTGGTACTATCGCCTGTAAAAGTCCGCTTCACAGACTCAAAGAAATCATCATCATCGTCATCATCAGCAAAGGCCGCGACTTCCCGACTCAAATCGTAAAGAGCATCCTGCAAATCCGAGCCAACTTGGTCAACTCCCCGCTCATCCTTACGTTCCAAACTGTCTCGCAATTCCCGAATTAAAGTTTCAATGCGCTGGCGGCTTTTTTGGGCAAACTGCATTCCGCGATCGAGTGCAACTTCCCGCAACTGTCGCTCAGCTTGATAAGCCAAAGCCTCAGCGCGATTGCGTTTTTCCACCTTTTCCCGCTGCAACTTATCAGCTTGAGCAAACTGTTCCGCATCGCGAATCATTTGATTCACTTCCTGCTGGCTCAGCGTCGAAGCACCTTGCACAGTAATGCTTTGTTCCCTGCCGGTAGTTTTGTCCAAAGCAGTCACCAACAGCATCCCGTTAGCATCAATATCAAAAGCCACTTGTACCTGCGGGATCCCTCGCGGTGCCGGCGGAATTCCCGTTAATTTAAACCGTCCCAAAGACTTATTATCTCTACCTAATTCCCGTTCCCCTTGGATGATGTGAACTTCTACCACAGTTTGGTTGTTTTCAGCAGTCGAAAAAATATCCGATCGCCTAACTGGAATAGTAGTATTGCGCGGAATCAGTTTTTTCATCACCCCGCCGATGGTTTCCAAGCCCAGGGACAGGGGCGTCACATCCAACAGCAGCACGTCCCGGACATCCCCGCCCAAAATCCCCGCCTGAATAGCAGCACCCACCGCCACAACCTCATCGGGATTGACATTTTGATTCGGTTCGCGATCGATCAAACTCCGCACAATTTCCTGCACCAAAGGAATGCGAGTCGAACCGCCGACCAACACAACTTCATCAATCCGAGAAGGACTCATATTGGCATCAGCCAAAGCTTGTTTCACCGGACGGCGCATCCGCTGCACCAAATCGCTGCACAGCCCCTCAAATTGACCGCGAGTCAAGCGCGTTTCCAAATGCAAAGGCCCATCTTCATTTGCATCAATAAACGGCAAATTAATCTCAGTGACGCCAACTCCCGACAGCTCTATTTTTGCTTTTTCTGCCGCTTCGATCAAGCGCTGCAAAGCTTGGCGGTTTTTGCGTAAATCCACGCCTTCTTTTTCTAAGAATTGTTCAGCCAACCAATCAACAATTTTGGAGTCAAAATCATTGCCACCCAACTGAGTATCGCCGCTAGTTGCTTTAACTTCAAATACTCCATCTCCAACATCTAAGATAGATACATCAAAAGTACCGCCGCCCAAATCAAAAACTAAGATTGTTTGACTTTCTCGCCTTTCCAAACCGTAAGCCAAAGAAGCCGCAGTCGGCTCATTTAAAATCCGCTTCACATCAAGTCCGGCAATTCTGCCAGCATCCCGCGTCGCCTGTCGCTGCGAGTCGTTGAAATAAGCAGGAACAGTGATTACAGCCCCCGTAACTTCTTGTCCCAGATAGCGGCTGGCTTCATCGGCCAACTTCCGCAACACCATCGCCGAAATTTCCTCTGGGGCGAAATCTTTTTTCAGGCGAGGGCATTTGATTTTGATGTTTCCGTTGTCGTCGCGGCGAGTTGTGTAAGGGACGCGCTTTGCTTCTGGAGTCAGTTCGGTATATTTGCGCCCGATGTACCGTTTGACGGCGTAAAAGGTGTTTTGGGGGTTGAGAACATTTTGGCGTCTGGCCATTTGTCCGACAAGGCGTTCTCCTTCCTTGGTGAAAGCAACCACCGAAGGAGTTGTCCGCATCCCTTCTGCGTTGGCAATCACAACCGGTTTGCCGCCTTCCATGACGGCTACTACTGAGTTTGTCGTTCCGAGGTCAATGCCAACTACTTTTCCCATACGTCCGTTGTCTCCTGTGGCGTTGTGTGTAGCTTTTTCAATATAAGCGTTAAGTTCGATCGCATTTATTGTACCGCGTCGAGCCACGGGGCTGCGGGGGGGTTATCTCACTTCGGGCTAGCGGTTGGGGTTGGTTGGGTGCGATCGACCTTTTTTCCATATGGCTTTGGCGCAGGGACTGAGGAGCAAATTGATTAGAATGGAGAGCAAAAGTTATCCTATCATCAACATCAAAATTAAAAGCCGTTAGCGCAGCCCTCGAAGAGGATCGCACAAACACCTTCAATCACCATAAAACCATGAAATTCAGCTTAGATGTAGAAAACAATCCCACAGGCTGGCCGGATCATACTCAACTACCCGAATCAGACGGTACTTTTGTGAAGAACTTTCAAGAACATCCCCAAAGCATTTTACTAACCGATTCCATAACTCCTATCTTAGAAAGAATTCACGCTGACGGTAACTATTGTATCGGTCAAGATAGCGGTATTTATTGGCGATTAACTGACCCCTTAGAAAAGGGTGCAGAAGCACCTGACTGGTTCTATGTACCGAATGTTCCACCAACATTGGATGGTAAATTTCGCCCTTATTATGTGTTGTGGCAAGAGTTTATATCACCGTTGATTGTGTTAGAGTTTGTATCCGGGAATGGTGCTGAAGAACGGGACAGAACGCCTTTATTGCGATCGGGCAAACAGGAAACTAAGGCTGGTAAATTCTGGATTTATGAAAATGTCATACATCCGGCATTTTATGGAATTTATGAAGTCAGCAAGGCTAGTGTTGAAGTCTATCATCTGATCGAAGATAGGTATCAATTAGTTGCAGCAAACGATCGCGGTCATTATCCGATTCCACAGTTAGGAGTAGAATTGGGAATTTGGCAAGGTACTTATCAAAATATGGAATTACCTTGGTTGCGCTGGTGGGATAGTGAAGGGAATCTGTTGTTATCGGGGGCCCAAAGAGCCGATCGCGCTGAAGACCAATTAGAGCAATTACGCGCTCAATTGCGATCGGCTGGAATTCAACCAGAACTCTAAAGAAAGAAGAGGAGACGGCAGTGCCGTTTCCCTACAATTAATCTAACATTATTCATCACAGAAAAAACCAAGTGCCACGCATTTTTGACAACATCGAACTATCTCTGCTACCAGCATTACGAGAAACCATTAAACTCTCCTACCGTGCCGATTTTTGCGTGGGCTATTTCAATCTCAGGGGATGGCGGAGCATTGGCGATTTAATCGAAGCATATGTGGGAAATCGGGGAGCCTGCTGCCGCCTTTTGGTGGGAATGCAAAGCTTGCCATCCGATGAATTGAATGCTAGTTTTAGCCTGATTTCCCATCATCGGGGGATTGACAATAGTACGATTATTCGCCTCAAAAAACGGATGGCTGAGGAATTTCGCCAGCAGTTGATAATCGGGGCTCCCAGTGATATTGACGAGCAGGGTTTACGCAGATTGAGCTATCAGATTAAAACCGGAAAAGTTATTGTTAAATTATTCTTAGCTTATCACCTGCACGCCAAGCTCTATCTCGTTCATCGTCACGATCCAAATAGTCCGATTGTCGGATTTTTGGGTAGCAGCAATCTGACTTTATCGGGACTCTCAAAGCAAGGAGAATTGAATCTTGATATCTTAGATTCTGATGCTTGTAATAAGTTGCAAAAATGGTTTGAAAACCGCTGGGAAGAATATGGCTGTATTGATATTTCTAAAGAACTCGCAGAAATTCTCGATCGCAGTTGGGCGCGATCCGAACCAATTCCACCCTATCACATCTATCTCAACAGAGTCTATCATTTGTCCCGCGAGGCGATCGCAGGTATTTCCGAATTTCAGATTCCCCGCGATTTTAAGGGTTTATTTCAGTTTCAAGAAGAAGCCGTTAAGCTAGCAGCCCGTCACATTACCAAACGGGGAGGCGTGATTATTGGCGATGTGGTAGGTTTGGGCAAAACTTTAGTCGGTACAGCTATTGCCAAAATTCTCCAAGAAGATTGTCTCTTGGAAACCCTGATTATTTTTCCGAAAAACTTGGTCAAAATGTGGCAGGAGTATGCTGATAAATATCGCCTCCTGGCAAAAGTCTTATCCATCAGTCGGGTACAGCAAGAATTGCCGGAATTGCGACGCTATCGAGTTGTGTTAATTGATGAAAGTCACAACCTCAGAAATCGAGAAGGCAAGCGATATCGAGCGATTCAAGAATATATTGCCATCAATGAAAGTAAATGTATTCTGCTTTCGGCAACTCCTTATAATAAAACCTATTTAGATTTATCTGCTCAGTTGCGACTGTTTATTCCCGAAGACCAAAATTTAGGATTGCGGCCCGAAGCTTTGCTAAATCAATTGGGCGGCGGCAGTCAAGGAGAGTTAGAATTTATGAAGCGACATCAATGTTCGGTGCGCTCTTTAGCGGCTTTTGAAAAGAGCGAACATCCTGATGATTGGCGAGATTTGATGAAGCGCTACATGGTGAGGCGAACTCGCTCGTTTATCAAAGATAATTATGCGGAAACCGATGCAGAAAAAGATCGCAAATATCTAGAATTTGCCAATGGCACGCGCTCCTATTTTCCCGATCGCATTCCCAGAACCATTAAGTTTTCCTCGGAAACTTCCACAACCAACTCCCAGCTTGACTTTGAGGAAATTGTCGAAGTCATCAACGCCCTAAATCTGCCCCGTTACGGACTCGGAAATTACATCGCCAAAAAACCCAAACAACAGCCGACTGAAGCAGAACAGCGACAGTTAAATGCCCTATTTCGTGGCGGTCGTCGGTTGATGAGATTTTCCGCGGACAAACCTGTTTAAACGGCTAGAAAGCAGCGGGAGTGCGTTTATTCAGTCGATCGAGCGGCACATCCTGCGGAATTTTGTTTATTTGTATGCGATCGGGCAAAACTCCGATATCCCGATCGGCACTCAGGATGCAGAATTGTTGGATACCCGCAACAGCGATGAAGATGCTGATTCAGTTATGATCGGCAATTTTGATACCGAAGAAACCGAAGATGATTCGGGAGAACTCTTAGATATCGAAGCTGAATTGCTGTCAGGCGAAAAAGGTTTTAAGCAACGAGCACAAGTAGTTTATGGAGAATATCAAACACGCTATCAACGCAGATTTAAATGGCTAAAATCAGACTTTTTTGATAGCAAGCAGTTAAAACAAGATTTGCTAGCCGATGCTCGTTCTTTAATTGAAGTATTACAAACTTCCAGTGCATGGCATTCTCAACCAGATGAAAAGTTAGCAGCTTTGGTGACATTGATTGCAGAAACTCATCCGAATGAGAAGATACTAATTTTTACTCAATTTGCCGATACAGTCCGCTATATAACTGATAACTTAACCAAGCTCAAAATTGCAGGCATTGCATCGGTGACAGGCAAATCAAAAGACCCCACAGAAGTCACATTCCGGTTTAGTCCAACTAGCAACAATAAGCGGGATAAAATCTCCCCAGAATAAGAATTGCGCGTCTTAATTACCACCGACATTCTGAGTGAAGGTCACAACTTACAAGACAGTGCAATTATCGTTAACTATGACTTACCTTGGGCAATCATCCGGTTGATTCAGCGGGCGGGAAGAGTAGACAGAATCGGGCAAACAGCCGATCGCATTTTGTGCTATTCATTTTTGCCAGACGAAGGAGTAGAACGGATTATCAATCTCCGCGCCAGACTGCGCCGACGGTTACAGGAAAATGCCGAAGTTGTCGGCACCGACGAGACATTTTTTGAGGACGATTCACCACAAGTCATTCTGGATATTTACAATGAAAAATCCGGGATTTTAGATGGAGAAGAAGATGCCGAAGTTGACCTAACATCAGAAGCTTTTCAGATTTGGAAAAATGCGACTGACAATAATCCGACTTTGAAGAAAACCATTGAATCAATGCCAAATGTAGTTTACTCAACTCGCGCTCATACACCCGTACCATTGCAGCCAGAAGGAGTTTTATTGTACATGAAAACTACGGAGGGTAATGATTCGTTAATTTGGGTCGATCGCGCTGGAAACAGCGTCACACAATCACAACTGGCAATATTAAGAATTGCCGCCTGCGATGAAGCAACACCAGCCATTGCGAGAGACAAACAGCATCACGAATTAGTTCAAAAAGGTGCTGAATTGATAGCAGAAGAAGAGTTAACTGCGGGCGGACAATTAGGGAAGTCTTCCGGTGCCCGCTTCCGAACCTATGAACGTTTGAAGAGTTACTTTAAGCAAATGGATGGTACAATATTTGCATCCGATGAGTTGTCAAAAGCCATTGATGAAATTTACCGCTATCCCCTGCGCCAGTCGGCAATTGACACGTTGAATCGGCAGTTAAAAAGCGGTATTGGCGATCGGGCTTTAGCCGAATTAGTCGTAGGATTGAGGATGGATGACCGTTTTTGTATAGTTAGTGAAGATGGAGACAAACGGGAACCAATGATTATTTGTTCTTTAGGCTTGTTTCAGAGGATATAATTATTGGGAGTCGAGAAACCGGGAACGGGCAAGATGCCCATTCCAAAATCAAATTAAGTCTTGTGGAACGGGCATCTTGCCCGTTCTTGAAAATAGTACAACATCTCAGATTTAACTTACTTCTTCCTTCTTCCTTCTTCCTTCTTCCTTCTTCCTTAATATATAACCATGCCGCAAACACTTACAGAATCCCGTCAACTTCTCCAAGACTTTGAATTCAACAAACTATTCGTCCAACAACTCGGTTGGGATAATCCATCATCCCGCAAAACCATACCCGCAGAAGTTGATGGCGAGACTTATTCCCGAACAGCCATCGCCCAACTTTTAGGAGTAGTTATATATGAAATTACCACCGCTAGCGGTAACATTCCCAATGCGGCCCAAAGATTGACAATCTATCGCGAAATTGTCCAGATATCCCGCGAAAATATATTAATTTTTATTGATGCAAATCGGACTAAATCTCTTTGGTATTGGGTGAAGTGCGAAGGTACAAAACTTTATCCTCGCGATCGTGTATATGTGAAACGGGAACCTTGCGATTTAATGTTGAGTAAAGTCACAGCTTTAAAAGTTGAATTAGCAGAATTAGAAACGCTATCGGTGATTGATGTCGCCCAAAGATTGCAGGCTGGATTGGATGTTGAACGAGTTACTAAGAAGTTTTTTGAAGAGTTCAAACAGCAACACGTTGAATTTTTAAGTGTGATTTCCGGGATAGATAAGGAGACAGACAGGCGCTGGTATACTTCGGTTTTACTCAACCGTTTGATGTTTGTTTATTTTTTGCAGCGCAAAGGGTTTATCGACAGCGGCAAAATGCTATATTTGCAGGAAAAGTTAGCTGAAAGTAAACTGCGGGGAACCGATTTATTTTACTCGGAATTCTTGAAAACACTGTTTTTTGAGGGATTTGCTAAGCCACAATATGAACGAAGTTATAAGGTTGAAAGGCTGATTGGCAATATTAAATATTTGAATGGGGGACTATTTCTGGAACATCCCATCGAACAGAATTATCTGAATATTGCTATACCCGATGCTGCTTTCGAGAAAATATTAGATTTATTTGCGCGCTATTCTTGGAATCTCGACGATACGGTTGGTGGGAAGGAAAACGAAATTAATCCGGCAGTTTTGGGATACATCTTTGAGAAATACATTAACCAAAAAGCCTTTGGTGCTTATTATACCAGGCCGGAGATTACTGAATATTTGTGCGATCGCACAATCAACAAACTAATCCTCGATAAAGTCAACCAATCCCTCAACTCCTCCAACTCTTCCTCCCCCTCCCCCTCTTTCTCCCCCCTTAGCAAGGGGGGCCGGGGGGGTTCTTCTCATCAATTTGAAACAATCACCGAACTCCTCACCAATCTCGACGCAAATCTCTGCCGCCGCCTACTAGAAGAAATCCTCCCAAACCTCACATTATTAGACCCAGCCTGCGGTTCCGGCGCGTTTTTAGTCGCAGCGATGAAAACGCTGATTTACATCTATTCAACAATCATCGGTACAAGCAAGTTTTTAACCGACCACTACCTCAACGACTTACTCAAAACCATCGAAACAGAGCATTCATCACTCAACTATTATATCAAAAAACGGATTATCAGCGACAACCTCTACGGCGTGGATATCATGCCGGAAGCAGTGGAAATTGCGAAATTGCGACTATTTTTAGCCTTAGTTTCGGCGGCGCAGAATGTCAGCGACTTGGAACCGCTGCCGAATATTGATTTTAACATCATGGCTGGCAATTCCTTAATTGGATTGATTCGGGTTGATGAAGAACGATTTGATTCTGTAGGAAATTCGCGCCAAGGTAATTTACTGCAAATTTTAGCTTCTGCTAATTACAAAGGAATTTTAGCGGACAAGAATAAGTCGATTGATTTATATAAAAAACACGCTTTTCAGTCTGGGGAAGAGGAAGGAACTTCTCAAGAATCGCGATTATTGAATTTGCGGCAGCATATTGAAAAGTTAAACCAGGAGTCGCAAGTCAAGTTAAATCAGTTATTGTTTGATGAGTTTACCAGGCTGAAAATTAAGTACGAAGAGGTGCAGTTAGCGGGGAAACCTCATAAACGAGTTTTAACTATTGATGATATTGCAAGATTGCAACCGTTTCACTGGGGATATCACTTTGACAGAATTTTAGAACGGGGAGGATTTGATGCGATTATTGCTAATCCACCTTGGGAAGTTTTCAAGCCAGATGCTAAGGAGTTTTTTGCTAATCATAGCAATTTAGTGACGAAAAAAAAGATGGATATTAAGAGCTTTGAAAAAGAGCAAAAGAAACTCTTGCAAGATTCTGAAGTTGCTAATGCTTGGTTGGAATATCAGAGCAATTTTCCCCACATTAGTGCTTACTATTGTTCAGCAGAACAGTACAAAAATCAGATTTCGATTGTCAATGGTAAAAAAGCAGGTACGGATATTAACCTCTATAAACTTTTTGTAGAACAATGTTTTAATCTCTTACGCAGAGGTGGCGAGTGCGGGATTGTGATTCCCAGCGGCATTTACACTGACTTGGGTACTAAGCAACTGCGGGAAATGTTATTTAGTCAAACACAAGTCACGGGGTTATTTTGTTTAGAAAATCGCAAAACAATTTTTGAAGGGGTTCATAAGAGTTTCAAAATAGTTGTTCTTACTTTTGAGAAGGATGGGATAACAACTGAGTTTTCCTCTGCTTTTATGCGTCTTGATGTGGAGGAACTGCAAAGGTTTCCTAATGCTGATAGCTTGCGAATTAGCGTTGAATTAGTGCGGAAGTTATCTCCTGACTCTCTGTCGGTGATGGAGTTTAAAAATGATGGAGATATTCGGATTGCTGAAAAAATGCTGCAATTCCCGTTACTTGGCGAACAGATTAAGGGGAAATGGAATTGTATACTACATCGCGAATTTGACAGGGGTAACAGAACTGATTTTTTTCAACTTCAAGCCACAAGCAATAGTCTACCACTTTTTGTAGGAAAAATGTTTCATCAATTCACTAAAACTGATGAATCTGCGCCATACTGGATCGAAGAAAAAATGGGGAGAAAAGAATTACTTGGAAATAATAAAGATTGCAATCAGATACTTGATTATCAATGCTATCGTTGGGTACATCGACGAATTGCTCGTAATACTGACTCGCGTACATTAATTACGACCATTGCTCCCAGCAGAGTGTTCTTTGATAATAATAGTACCAGTATCGATTTAGGTAAATCTAAAATTGGTCAAGCAGAAATGTTGGCTTTTTGTGCAATGTGTAACTCTTTTATTGTGGATTGGTTTCTCCGTCAAAAAGTGACTACAACTCTTAATATGTTTTATATTTACCAAATTCCTATCCCGCGATTAACCACTGGTGACAAATACTTCTCGGACATCGTACAGCGCGCCGCAAAACTGATCTGCACTGCCCCAGAATTTGACGAATTAGCCCAAGAAGTCGGCTTAAACTCGCACCGAGAAGGCGTTACCGATGAAACAGAACGCGCTAAATTGCGAGCGGAATTAGATGGCATCATCGCTCACCTTTACGAATTAACGGAAGCAGAATTTGCGTATGTTTTGACTACTTTTCCGATCGTCCCAGAAGCTGTAAAACAAGCAGCATTGGCAGCATATCGCACGTTTTCATGTATGTAAAAGTATTGTAGGGTGCGTCAGCCCACAGCGTTTACCTTAGCTTTTGGAGCGATTGAGCTGACGCACCCTACAGGCCTCGTTAGTGGTTTAAATGCGTAACCTTTCCAAGCAAAAAAACTGGGTTTTTCACTGAATCTGCGGGTGAAAATCAAAGATTTTTGCAAAAACCCGGTTTCTGATTCCCCCACTAACTCAGATTACCTACATTCAACTCACCGAGGCGCTTCAAAATACTCAGCACGGTGTACAACTCGTTCCCTGGATTTAAAAGGCAAAACTTCCGAGAAAAAGCGTACTGCGGTGTTTCCCCCTTAACTAATTTGACAAATAGAAAATCTGCCCCATTCATTAACAATCCGTAAGTAGGTCGATCGCTCTTCAGATTAGCTAACATATAAGCTAGCAACTGCGGAATCCCTACTTCCAAAGAGAACGCCGCTTTCTTGGACTCGATAACTACTACCCAAAACTCCTGAAACAAAGCTAGAACATCCAACTGTCCCCTGACAATCATTCCTTCATCTTCGTCAACAATTTCTACAGACTTTTCGGAAGTAACGTGAAAAGGAGCAAGATAAAAATCTGCTAAATCCAACAATGGAGACAATACTACCATTTTGACTGTATTTTCTAGAAGTGGGGGATATTCTAGTAAATTTGTGTAACTTGCTTGCACTCTGTCTAATCGCTGTTTCTCAGCTTCTGAGATTTCTGGCAAATTATCCTGCCACTCGCGAAAGAATTGGTCATCTCTGACTAATTTAATTCCAAATTTTGTTCTCAAGCCGTACATCGTGACATTTCGAGCTTGAATTGTTTGTACCATCGTTTTATACTAAGTTTAAAGTCTATACAGATTGTGCCCTCAAGTGGTCATTCCCATCTATAAAATAGATGTTTTACCTAATGGCTGTATCTATTAGCTCTTGATTTCCAACACAGAAACTCTCTTTTCAAGTTCTAATAGCCTCTGAATCATTGGTATATCTTCGACAGAATCTAGATGACTAGCTAGAGCGCTAACTATGACATCAGTTTGAGATATGCCCGTTTGCTGAACATATCTTTTGAGCTTGCTAAAAAGACTACGGGGAACTCTCACAGCTATTTGAGATTTCTTACTCGGAGATAGCCCTTTGTGTTTAGGTTCTATACTTAATGGTTCTACTGCTTCAGTAGGATGATCTGCCTGTGTAGAGCTACCTACTTTGTAAGCTTCATAGTCATTTTCACGAAGTGTGAAAATTCGTCTGATAAAACACTTATGATTTCCGGTAGGAGGGGCATCATCTTCTAATTCTGCATACCCCACTAAAGTTTGACCTTGCTGAAGCTCTGAAAGACGTTTTTTAGAGACTCCTTTTCTGGTAGAAAAATTTACCTCGCTCTCTCGCACCCAAGGCATTTTGCTGATATCTACAAGCCAGGCAATTTCGGCTTCGTGCCTTAAGGTCTCGTCGCTGACAAAACTGTTCATAGTTTTTATTTTCAGTATGTTTACTAATTATAGCACGTAGGGCAAAAAATAGCAACTGCATGGCAAATTTCCCTAAAAATAGCTAAGAACCAGATCGCCCCGCACCGGACACGGCACAACCACGTCCCTACAGATTGCCCAAAATTTTGTAACGAGTTGTAAAGTATAATGAACACAAAGTGAATATAGAGGCCAAGTAGTATTAAATGCGAGTTGCGATCGCCGGAGCAGGCTTAGCAGGACTTTCCTGCGCTAAATATCTTACCGATGCGGGTCACACCCCCATCCTCCTAGAAAGTCGGGACGTACTCGGCGGTAAAGTAGCCGCCTGGAAAGATGCAGACGGCGACTGGTACGAAACCGGCCTCCACATCTTCTTCGGTGCATACCCAAATATGCTGAAACTCTTCAAAGAACTTGACATTGAAGACAGGCTGCAATGGAAAGAACATTCGATGATTTTCAATCAGCCGGAAACGCCCGGAACCTATTCTCGCTTTGACTTTCCCAATATTCCGGCTCCGTTGAATGGCCTTGTGGCTATCCTCAGAAACAACGATATGCTCACCTGGGCCGAAAAAATCAGTTTCGGCATTGGTTTGATTCCGGCGATACTTCAAGGCCAGAAATACGTCGAAGAAATGGACAAATACTCGTTTTCAGACTGGCTGAAAAAGCAAAACGTCCCCCCCAGAGTCGAAAAAGAAGTATTCATCGCCATGTCCAAGGCGCTGAATTTTATCGACCCCCACGAAATATCTGCAACCATTCTGCTGACAGCCCTCAACCGCTTCTTGCAAGAGACAAAAGGCTCGAAAATGGCCTTTTTAGACGGTTCCCCTACGGAGAGGTTGTGTCAGCCGATGGTAGACTACATAACTGAACGCGGTGGCGAAGTCCGGCTGAATGCACCCATCAGAGAGTTTTTGCTCAATGATGACAACACGGTGCGCGGTTTCCAGATTGGTGGCGTCAAGGGGGCCGAGGAAGAAATTCTGACGGCCGATACTTACGTTTCGGCGATGCCGGTTGACCCGCTGAAGTTGATGATGCCGAAACCTTGGGGCGAAATGGCTTATTTCAAAAAGCTCGAAGGTTTGGAGGGAGTACCGGTGATTAATGTACACTTGTGGTTCGATCGCAAGCTGACAGATATCGACCATTTGCTATTCTCGCGATCGCCCTTACTGAGCGTCTACGCCGACATGAGCAACACCTGCCGCGAATATGCCAACCCAGACAAATCCATGCTGGAACTGGTACTCGCACCCGCCAAAGACTGGATTGGCAAATCTGACGAAGATATCGTCGCAGCCACAATGGTCGAGTTAGAAAAACTCTTTCCCGACCAAATCCCAGAACCCGCCAAAGTGCTCAAATATCACGTAGTCAAAACCCCACGTTCCGTCTACAAAGCCACCCCCGGACGCCAGGAATGCCGTCCCTCGCAAACAACTCCGATTAGCAATTTCTATCTAACGGGGGATTATACGATGCAGCGTTATCTTGCGAGTATGGAAGGTGCCGTGCTTTCTGGTAAGCTGACAGCGCAGGCTATTTCAACTGCCAATAAAAAATGAAAAATTAAGAATTTTTCATAAAGACTGGGGCTGACGCACGGGCGACCAGAAACCGGGTTTTTAGCCAAAATATTTGCTTAGAACCCTCAATCTCGGTTCAAAAACCCAGTTTCTTTGTTCAGATGCGTAAGTCCTCAAGACGTAAAAGAATCTCCTGTTGTCTCAACGGGGGAATGTCAGTTCTAATCTTTAAATTTCTTATTCTCGGATGCTGCAACTGTCAAAACTCCAGTGCATGAGAACTCTGGCCTCTTTGGATGAATCCTACGAACTGTGCCGCCAAGTCACAGCGAGTTATGCCAAAAATTTTTATTTAGGCACTCAACTCATGCCCGAAGCCAAGCGTCGGGCAATCTGGGCGATTTACGTCTGGTGCCGCCGCACCGACGAACTCGTAGACGGGCCTGGTTCTGAGGCTACGACCCCTGAAACGCTAAATTTGTGGGAAAAACGCCTAGAATCTGTGTTTGCGGGCCATCCCCACGATGATTATGACGTGGCTTTGGTGGATACGCTGTCTCGTTTCCCGATCGACATTCAGCCGTTTCGAGAGATGATTGCGGGCCAGCAAATGGACTTATACCGCAGTCGCTACGAAACTTTTGAAGAGCTCAATCTTTACTGTTACCGAGTAGCCGGCACTGTTGGGCTGATGTCGATGTCTGTGATGGGCGTAGACGAATCCAACTCTGCGGCTAATTGGAATTGGCACTGGGGGAATAGAATTCCCAAAGAAGAAGCCGTCGCCCTCGGTATAGCCAAGCAGTTGACGAATATTCTGCGCGATGTGGGAGAAGATGCCCGTCGTGGCCGCATTTACATTCCCTTAGAAGACTTAGCTTTGTTCAACTATACCGAAGAAGATTTATTCAACGGTGTAATTGACAACCGCTGGCGGGAATTGATGCGCTTTCAAATTCAGCGAGCTCGCAAATTATACGCCAGCGCCGAACCGGGAATTAAAGTGCTCAGTCCCGATATCCGCTGGACAGTGTGGGCTGCTACGATGTTGTACAGCAGAATCTTAAATGCGATCGAGCGCAATCAGTACGATGTGTTTCAGAAGCGGGCATACGTTACCAATTCTCAGAAACTGTTGTGTCTCCCCGCCGCTTGGTTGAAGTCAAAAGTGCTTTAGCAGCGGGCAATTTGGCTGGCGATTCGGCAACGGGTAAGGGCTATTTGTCAAGTTACAAATTATATGATGTCCAGCAAATTGCAAATGAGATTTGTAGGGACACGGCAGTGCCGTGTCCTTAACTGTTTTGTGTTAATTGGAGTCAAAGTGGTGGTGTAGTGGTTGAATTTTTCAATTGGGCGATCGTACTTTCGAGCAATTCCTTTTCCTGTTGTAGTTTGGCCTCTAAATTTTGAATTTGTTCGCGGCGGGCTTCAACTTCGATAAAGCGGCGAGACAACTCTTGACTTTGCAAGGTGAGAGATTGCCGCCACCCTTCCGCCTTCTGGGCTTCTTGCTGCAAAAAATCGGGAGTAAAGCCTGTTGTTAAATACTTCTGAACTAATTCTAGCACCCAGTTTGTAGCCGATTGAATATGCAACAAAATCTTGCTATTTTCGCCAATATCTGCTAATACTAGCATCCCTTCATTTAAAACATTGCGATCGAAATCTGGCGGTAGCGTCAAGACAGTTTCTTGAAAAAGAATAGCCCATGTCTCATCATAATTTTGACAAGCCAGCAATTGCAGACTTATCTCACCTGAAATTTCCTTCTTTTGTACTTGGGCTAAATATAGCATAAGCGTAATTGGTAATTGGTAATTGGTAATTGTAATTGGTAATTCATAATTTGCCGTGTTAGAACAATTTGTTATATTTTTGAAACCAAATTTGTAGATACTGTCTTGAGCTGTCAAGGGGTAGCAAGTAAATAATTGGGATCGAAAGGCTTTTGGGACTTTAAAATCCCAAAAGCCAAATGCACCAACT
>NZ_JAEQCE010000057.1:0-33419 GCF_020738665.1 Microcoleus sp. PH2017_08_TRC_O_A | reverse complement strand
TCCGGCAGACTCCCTGTGTCCCAAGGAGTAGAATTGTTGATTTTTTCACCCATCCATCAGCTCTTTTACGGCAAGAAAGGGATTTTGGGGCTACCAGTCAGAAACTGATAGGTGGTGTCTAGCATTTATACAACGGAAAGTTCGCCCACCACGGCTACTCTTATCATCCCCGCTTATTTCGATTCTATCATGGATTCGCTATCGCTCAATTTGCTTGCTGCTCGTTTTCATCCCGTCACTCATCCTGTAAACGGATAGAGTGCGGGACTTCCCACTCGTATTAGTTAAAACAATTGATTGCCAATTTTTTCCATTGTCGGGGATACTACAAGTACACAGGGGGTAATTGCTGTTTTAACTGCTGACACGGCAACGCCACAGGAAATATCTCCCGCACGCAGACGGTCTAGCAACTACTGCAACCGCTAAGAGGGTTAAGATGTTCTTAATTGCCGAAACCCTTGTGGTTGATTGCAATGAAAGGTCTTCCCTCGAACGTCTTCCCTCGAACGTTTTCCGTCTTCCCTCGAACGTTTTCCGTCTTCCGTCTTCCTTCTTTCGGGCCAACTGCCAACTGCCAACTGCCAACTGCCAACTGCCAACTGCCAACTGCCAACTGCCAACTGCCAACTGCCAACTGCCAACTGCCAACTGCCAACTGTCAACTGTCAACTCTTCCTTCTATACAAACACAGGGGTTGCATCGGAAGCGAAAACCAGCGCGCTGGAAAAGCTGTAATTTTGTTACAAGTTGTAACTTTTTCAAATAACAGGTTAAATTTAGTTTCACAAGAAAGTTAAATTCCAGAAAGTAAAATTAATTACAGTCGAGTTAAGCTAAAAGTGTTTGCTAAAAAAAATCATTCAAGGAACCCAGAAACCAACAATTCTCACTTGACAGGTACGGGGGACGATCTCGCGGCCACGAAAGTTTCGTCCACCAAACAACAAGTCGAACAGGATTGGTATCGAACTGTCTACGATAATTTTCCGGGCATTTACTTCGTCCTAGACGCTTTGGGAAGAGTTTTTTCCCTCAATCAATTCGGCGAATCTCGCCTCGCCTACAGGTCGCAGGAATTAATTTGTCATTCAATTTTTAACATATTTTACTGCCAAGATCAAGGGAAAATGCAGTCAGAATTTGCGAGATTGGTTCACCCGACAAAAGGTACGTCAAATCCAAAAGTCGCCTGTTGGGAAGGCTGTTTGACTCGCAAAGACGGCAAAATTATGTGGGTAAAAGCAACGGCGCGCGCTTTGCCTGCGGTAGAATGGAAAATAGACGAAAATACCGATAGTCACTCAGTTGCCAATTTCCAACGGCCGGTGGTACTGTTAGTTTGCGAAGAAATTAAGGCCGCTGCGCCGGTAGCACCGCCGCCAAATTCTCAGGACAATTGGCGCCGTTCAACTTTGGCGATCGCAAAATTAGCCAAAAGTCAACTTAAAGAACGCAACAATATAGAAGAATTCATCCGCGAAGTCACGGAAACCGCTGTCAGTATTGTCAACTGCGATCGAGCCAGTATTTGGCTGTACGGGGAAGACAAAACCCAGCTTCACTGTATCGACTTTTACGAACAAAATACCAAACTCCATTCCGTACAAATAATCATCACAGCGGCCGACTGTCCGGCGTATTTTCAAGCCTTAAAATCCGTAAATGCGATCGCAACGGTGGCAGCCGAAAATGACCCGAGAACGCGAGAACTGGCAAGTCTTTATTTTGCAGATCGGGGTACGACTGCCCTGTTGAATGTACCGATTTTGCTGGCTGGTCAAATGGCTGGAATAGTCAGCGCTGAACGCCGGGGTTCCAGCATCCAGTGGACGGAAGAAGAACACGAATTAACTACAATCTTAGCAGAATTTGTATCGTCAAGTTTGTTGGCTAGCGAAAGCTTAAAATTAGAAGCTATGCGGCGCGAACAGCAGCAAAATATGCTGAGTCAATACTACGACCAACTAGAAGAAAGAGTAGAAAGACGCACGGCAGAACTTAAAAAAGCTAACAAAAAACTGGAACAAGAAATAATTAAAAGAAAACAAGTAGAAGCAGAAATGCGCCGCCAGCACCAAGAACAGCAAATTATTTTTGATTCGGTGCCGGCGATGATTTGGTACAAAGATACGGACAGCCGCTTGTTGCGAATTAATCAAGCCGCCGCTGCATCGAGAGGTTTGCCCGCAAATCAACTAGAAGGCAAATCTTTTTATGAAATCTATCCAGACGAAGCAGAACAATATTATTTAGAAGATTTAGAAGTCATCAATTCTGGCGTTCCCAAACTGGGAAAAGTCCAACTGCTGCCAACTGCCACCGGTCACAAATGCTGGGTGCGGACAGATACAATACCTTACCGCGACGAATCAGGTCAAGTGGCTGGCGTTATCGTGTTTGCAGTAGATATTACAGATTTAATTAGAGTCGAAAGAGAACTGCGAGAAAATCGCGCTCGCCTTACTGAAAAAGTTGAGAAACGTACTGCTATGTATCGGCAGGCAATGGCCGCTCTGTATTCGGCAAATACGCAAATGCAACAGCTAATGAACAACAGCTATGCCGGGGAACACGGTAGCAGCACAGCAGCACAATTGCTCGAATGCGAAGCTTATTTTGAAGCAGTTGCCGTGGCCGATCGCGACACAATTTTGAGCGTCAGCAGGGATTTTGCCGAACTGTTCGGTTACGAACCTGCGGAAATGGTGGGAATGAGTTTGCTGGAACTGCTGTCGCCAAAATCTTACAAAATGGCACCACAAATGATTTCTGCACCCAGCAATACAGTCTGCGAAACGATTTTTCTCAGGCGGGACGGGACTGCTTTTCCTGCTGACGTGCGTAGCAAATTTGTAGTTTGCGAAGGTCGTTTGGTGCAGGTTAAAGCAGTGCGAAATCTCACGGAACGCAAATTAATGGCAGCAGAATTAGAACGATCGCGCTCTTTGTTGCACGCTACTATGGAAGCGACGGCAGACGGCATTCTGGCTGTTACTAATGCCGGAGAATTGATTAGTTTTAATGAAAAGTTAGTTCAAATGTGGGGGATTCATGAAGAAGTTAGAAACTCACTGGATAGAACGGTGCGGCTGACGTTTCTCACTAAGCAAGTTAAAGATCCGAGGGATTTTTTACAGAGAGTTAGAGAAATTTATAGCGATGCGGAGTCCGAAGGCTGCGATATTCTCGATTTTAAAGACGGCCGGACTTTTGAGCGATACACGCAGCCGATTCGAGTCGGACAAAATATTATTGGCAGGGTGTGGCGCTTCCGCGATATTACTTCTCGCGAAAAGGTGACGGCAATGTTGGGGGATTCTCAACGGCGCTTTCGGGCAATTTTTGATTCTTCTTTCCAATTTGTTAGCTTGCTAAAACCGGATGGCATTCTGCTGGAATCTAACCAAACTTCTCTAGATTTCGCGGGAATTAAGCTGCGGGATGTGGCAAATCGCCCGTTTTGGCAGGGGCCTTGGTGGGGGGGTTCTCCGGAAGTTCGGGAACAGTTGCAAGAGGCGATTTCTCGATCGGCAAAAGGTGAATTTGTCCGCTATGAAGTGGAGGTTCAAGGGGTAAACCGCACGGCAACTATCGATTTTTCTCTCAAACCGGTGGCAGACGAAACTGGTAAAATTGTCTTGCTGCTACCGGAAGGTCGAGATATTACTGAAAGCAAGCAGGTGCAAGTGGCTCTGCGCCAGCAAGTTGAGCGGGAACGCCTGATCGCCGAAATTCAATCTCGCATCCGTTCTTCTCTGGATCTCAAAGATATTCTTAAGACTACAGTAGCGGAAGTGCGGGAGTTTTTGGCCACGGATCGGGTGATTATTTTCCGCTTCCGGCCAGATTGGAACGGGGATGTGGTGGTGGAGTCGGTGGGCGCAGGATGGATGCCGCTGATGGGGATGGCGATCGAGGATTGCTGTTTTGCTAATACTTATGTGGGACAGTATTTAAAGGGCAGAATTCGCGCTGTAGAAAACATTCAGGCTTCTAATTTTGCCGAGTGCCACGTCAATTTTTTGGCCGAGTGTCAGGTGAAGGCGAATTTGGTGGTGCCCATCGTGCAGCAGGGAATCGAACACCGTGACGGCAATCCTACTTGTCAAGTGCCGAAGTTGTGGGGTTTGTTGATTGCCCACCACTGTTCGGCGCCCCGCGAGTGGCAGCCGTTTGATATGGATTTGCTGAGTGAGTTGGCTACTCAAGTGGCGATCGCGATCGAACAATCTTTACTTTACCAGCAGTTAGCTGCTGCTAACCAGCGGTTGGACGGGTTGGCGAATTTGGACAGTCTGACTCAGCTAGCTAACCGCCGTCGGTTTGACGAGGTGATTAATCGGGAATGGGAGCAGTCGAGCACTGCGGAACCGCTATCTTTGATCATGTGCGATATTGACTGTTTTAAACTTTATAACGACAATTACGGCCACCAAGCTGGGGATGCTTGTTTGCAACAAGTCGCGCGGGCGATCGGGGATGCTTGCGCCCACGCACCCGCAGAACGCCTTTATTTAGCTGCTAGGTACGGTGGCGAGGAATTTGGGGTAATTTTGCCAAATACGGATATCGCCGCTGCACAGGCTTTTGCTGAGGGAATCCGCAGGCGCGTCAAAGCTTTGGCAATTCCCCACCTCAAGTCTGTTGTCACCGATTGTGTGACTCTCAGCATGGGGGTGGCGACGATTGCTGAAGGTCAAAATTCGCCGAAGATGCTGATTGAAGCTGCTGATAAGGCGCTGTATCGGGCTAAGTCTGGCGGGCGCGATCGAGTTAACAGTTGACAGTTGTCAGTAGTCAGTTGGCAGTTGGCAGTTGGCAGTTGGCAGTTGGCAGTTGACAGTTGGCAGTTGGCAGTTGGCAGTTGGCAGTTGAGGAATTACAAAAAAACGATCGCGCCAACCGGCATAAGGTTAGGGCGATCGCGGTACTATGAATCAGCATTTATATATCGGACTCGGCGCGGAATTTTTACGCATTTTCACGGATTTTGTTACAAAAATTTACTGAAGGTTGCGTACAAATACCTTGAAATCGCTTTTCTCTACCTGATATCTCTTTTTTTTTGAACCGCAGAGGGCGCAGAGGACACAGAGGAAGAGAAGGGAGAAAGAGTTCACAACTAATGACAACTGTCAACTGTCAACTGTCAACTGACTAACCTATTTAGCTAACAGTTTCTGAAACACTTCATACATATCTTGGGCTAACTGTTTGGGATTCCACAAAGGCGCAAGATTTTCAGACTGCTTAGACTTAATTAAATGCTCTTTCACCGCATTTCTCAAACCAGCATCGCGCCCAAACTTAACTCCCCACTGCGTGTATTCTTCCCAACTCCAAGCTGCACCCACATCGAGATTTGCACTTTTGAGAAAAGCATAACCCATTCGTGAAAGATATTGGTCGCCGGATCTCGTTACTACTGGCAAATTCGCCCACAAAGCCTCTAAATTGTGAGTCCCGCCGTTGTAAGGATAGGAATCTAACAACACGTCGGCTACATAATAAATAGCGCGATGTTCTTCTTCACTTCGGGTTTGGCCGATAAACTTAATCCGTTCAAAATCTACTCCCTGAATATCGCATTCTTCGCGGTATGTGCTATGAATTATATCCGGATCGCCTTGACCTTTGCGAATCAACATACTATCTGGTACTTGCTTAAGTATTCTAACTTGAGCTTGCACCATTTCAGGATTAGTTTTTCTGCCCGGAGCGACACAGAGATAAGCCATTTGATCCAAGCCAATCCCGAGGGCATTTCTAATCGCCTCTCGATTCACAGGAATGCTTTGCAGTTCGCCAATTGCTACCGAACAATTAGGCAATCTCACTAACTGTTCTAAGTAATTTTTGTCAACACCTGGGGGATGAGTGTGTTCGTCGCACAGAAAGTAGTGATTCTCCGAAATGTATGGCGCGTCGAACCCCAACCAAGAAACGCAAATCCCCGCCGGATATTGGTACAAAACTTCGACATTTGTCGGTACTGTCATGGAGTCTAAGTCTATTAAAACATCCAAATCGTCTTGGACTACTTCGGCGAAGATTTCGCCACCGTCAGCAAAACCGTTGGGATATTTTTTCGGCCAGTAAAACTTGCCGGCCATTTCTTCAAACCGCTGTGTAACTTCGTCTCGGTTGAGTTTACCTGTTACGTAAAGATGAACGTGGGGAGTGATGCGACTTAATTCGCGGATTAAGGCTTCGCTGCACCAGCCTACGGAGTGGCGGCGGAAGTGTTTGGAAAGGAAGCCGATTTTTAATGGCTGTTGTTTGGTTAAATAATTTGCGGATTTGATTCTGTTGGCTTGCTGTCGCTGCGGGACGGCTTTTTGGTAGTATTCTTTGGCAATTAGTCGGTAGAAACTGGCATTTTTTTCGCGGTTGTCTCGGAGGTGGGAAACTGCAAACAGGAAGATTTCGTAAAGCAGTTTGAGTTCGATGACGCTAAAGGTTTCGACTTTTTCGTAGCAGAGTTGTTCGATTTCTTCGAGTTTCTGAATTGCCTGTTTGCTGACTCCTGATTGGAGGTAGGAAAAGACGTAGGCTGTGGCTGACATGACTGGGGCATTTTCACCGCAGAATTCGCAGTATTTGTCGGCGACGCTGCGGGCTCTGGCTAGGTTGGTGGAGTGGCTTAGCAAGTCGCACAGTTGTTGGTGGGCTTCGCTGTATTTGGGGTTGCATTCGATCGCCTTTTCAAAATATGCGATCGCCTCCAACGGCTTATCTTGCTTCTGAATGTGTCCCATCCGGCAGTAAACCTCTGCCCAATCCGGTTTTAAGGCCAAAGCTTGCTGATAGCTGGCTAAAGCTTCTTCCAGCAGGCCCTGCATGGACAAACAACTGCCGATGTTCGCGTGAACTTCCGGCCAATCGGGCTTAATTTTCAGAGTATTTTGATAATTAGCAATCGCTGCTTCGTAGTTGTATTGCTGCATGAAAGAATTGGCTAAATTGAAGTGCAGCACTTCTAATTCGGGTTTTAAAGCTACAGCTTGCTGGTATGCGACGATGGCAGCATCGAGATTTCCTTGCTGCGATCGCGCGCTGGCGATGTTACCATAGGCCTCTGCCCAATCCGGTTTAATGGCGATCGCCTTTTGGTAGCTTTCGATGGCTTCGTCGCGCTTACCTTGACTAAACAGTCGGTTTCCTAAGTTGAAGTGGAAGTCGGCGCCGACAAGCTGCGGGTTGAGTTCGGATGTTCTCTGAAAACAGGCGATCGCAGCTTCGACGTTGCCATGTTTGTGATATACTTTGCCTAAATTCCAGTGAGCGCCCGCTAAATCTGGACTCAGGGCGATCGCTTGTTGGTAATGGGCGATCGCCTCTGGCAAACGACCCATTTTGAAATACATACTGCCGATATTGGCGCGCACTTCCGCAAAATTTGGCTGCAATTCTAAGGCTTGAGAATACGATCGAATCGCAGCTTCCATTTTACCAACCGCTTGCAAAGCATTGCCTAAAGTTACATAAGCATGGGTATAATCAGGTCTAATTTTGATAGCTTGATGGCACGCTGCGATCGCCTCTTGAATTTTCCCTTTAACTAAAAAGTTTTCTGCCAGTTTTTTGTACTGTTCTACTTCTTGAAAATTAGCAACTTGTGTGATATCTGGAACATTCAGCGAGGTAACTTGTTCGGAAACTTCAGCAGGGTTGGTAAACGGAGTATTTAAATTTTCAGGATTAGGTGCTGGTGGCAAATTGATACTCGAAGGCTGCAATCCATAGCCTTCATCTTTGTTGACAGATACTGGTTTTTCCTCATCAGATTCTGTTTCTAATGCGAGAAATTTGCTATCGGTAGTTTGTTGCTGTTTTTGTGCGGTTAAACTGGATAAAATTTCCGCAGCGCTGGCATTTCCCGGTTGCAGTTGCAGGACTTTTTGGCAGCAAGCAATTGCCGCATCTAACTTTCCTTGCTGCTGCAAAACGCTGGCTAGCATCAAATTCACCGAGCACAAACCGGGATTAATAGCAAGAGCTTGTTGGTAAGCCTTTGCCGCCTGTCCCAATTGCCCTAACTTGTAATACATACTGCCGAGATTCGCGCTGGCTTCTGCTAAATCCGGCTGAAGTTTTAAAGCTTGCAAATAAGCTTGAATTGCCATTTCTAGCTGGTTTTGGCCGTGCAGGGCATTGCCCGCTGTCAGGTACGCGGGAGCAAAATTCGGTTGAAATTTGATGGCGAGGTTGCATTGGGCGATCGCGCGATCGAATTCTCCTTGCAAAACATAAACTTCCGCCAACTTTTTATGAACTTCCGCATCTTTGGGATTGCACTCTAAAGCTTTCTGATAACTCTCGATGGCGCCACCGAGATCTCCTCTATCTTTCAGGCGATTTCCCTTGACAAAATATGTTTGAGCTGATTCTAAATCCACCAAAAACTCTTGGATCATTTGCTCTGCCACTCTTACAGGTTTTACACTAATACTATTCAGCCATTCTACCCACTCTCGGGCTCGCACAGACCAAGTAGACCCTCGATTGATATATTCTACCTGCTGTCTCAGATGAGTTTCAGCAATTGCACCGCCCGTACCCGTAAACTCTTTTAAAACTTCGACTGTCGCATCTAAAAACCGCCTTGTATATCCCTCCCAATCCGGTGTACCTGCACGCTTCCAATCAGTTACCGATGCCAAATTTTCCACCCCTGACATAGAAACTAGACGCGCAAATCCAGCCGTTGTTTCCGGCAAAGCTGCCAATTCACTCGTCACAATGCGGCAACCGCTAGCCATCGCCTCCATCACCGCAATCGATGACGTTTCTAAATAGCTATTCGGGTAAGCTAAAACCGCGACTGAACGCAGTTGCCGGACAAGTTCGGGTTGCGGTACAGAACCGACATACTCGACACCTTCTATTTCCTGACACTCTTCGTAAAGTTGATCGAAACAAAGCTGATTATCATTGTCGTCTATTTGGTGTACTTTCATGCTAGAAAATACTTTTAATCTGGTTCCGGGGACAGCTTGACGAATTTCGGGAAAAACTTTTAATAAAATATCCAGTCCGCGAAACGGAGTGCTGGTGTAAGCTAGAATGGGCGGTCGAGATTTTTGAGATTGGATCGAAATATTATCGGCAAAAATGTTAGCAAAACAAGGTGCGATCGCATTTCTGAAAACATAACTGCGATTGAAGTCAATCCCAAAACGAGTGTGAAATTGCTCGCGCTGCCACTCGCTGACAAAAACCAAAGCATCACAAGCATTAATTTCTAGCTCATTCTTGAAATCCTTAAGAAAAACAAAGCCAGGTTCGTTATGAATCCACAAAATCAATTTAGTGTGCGCGCCCAAAAAAGGCTTAATTTCCAGTGCCTTACCAACTATATTGACTACAACCAAAAAATCGAGCGATCGCAATAATTCCAAATTAGCACTGTCCGCCACCCGCAGCCTGCAATCAACCCCGCGCCACATCCCCGGTTCCGAAGTATTGTTGAGTAGAAATACCTCATTTCCCAGGGCTGCCAACGCCTCAGCTAAATAACAAATAGCCGACTGAGTGCCGCCCAAAGGTTCGCGGTAAGGAGTTTCAATGTTGTAATCCCAAGTGTAGGTATCGAGAAATCCGATTTTCATTATGGCAATTATCCGCCGATTTGTGAACTAGATTTTTTTAACCACAGAGGGCGCAGAGGGCGCAGAGAAGAAAGAGAGAATTTCCCACTTGAAACAATTTGCGAGTGCCGTCTCTTCTGCTTCTTACTCTCTGCGTTCTCTGCGCTCTCTGCGGTTAAAAAAATCCATAATAAATGGTATAATCTTAAAGCTATTGAGGATTACCGAACATGACCACAGAACAAGACCCCGTAAAATTGATGAAACAGCAAGTTGGCTTTGCTGCTGCCGATCGCGTAAAATCTGGTATGATTGTCGGACTCGGCACGGGGTCAACTACAGCTTATACTATTCAAGCATTGGGCGATCGCATAAAATCAGGCGAACTCAAAGATATCAAAGGAGTTCCCACATCCTTTCAATCAGAAGTATTAGCCAAACAGTACGGAGTACCGCTGACAACCCTCGACGAAATTGACAGAATTGACGTAGCCATTGACGGCGCTGACGAAGTAGATCCGCACCTCAACTTAATTAAAGGTGGTGGCGCCGCCCACACCCGCGAAAAAGTAGTCGATTGTCTCGCTGCTCAGTTTATTGTAGTAGTTGACAGTTCCAAAATGGTAGATAAATTGGGTTCGACTTTTCGCGTCCCCATCGAAGTTATACCGATGGCAATTACCCCCGTTACTCGCGCCATTGAAAAATTGGGCGGTAAACCAGAACTCCGCATGGGAATCAGAAAAGCAGGCCCGGTAATTACCGACCAAGGTAATATGGTAATCGACGTTCAATTTGATAACCTTGACAATCCTGCGGAATTAGAAAAAACTTTGAATAACATTCCAGGCGTGTTAGAAAATGGCTTGTTTGTCAATTGTACAGATTTGGTTTTAGTAGGCGAAATTAAGGACGGCAAACCTGTAGTGCGGGAAATTTCTAAATAGTTATAGTAGGGTGAATCAGGAAGGAAAAGTTTAGCAGTCTACTCAAGAATATTCAGCCTGAAGCACCCTACGGTTAATTAGCTACTCAAGCTTTTTATATCATGTCCGATCGATTAACCGCATTAAAATTCGTTCGTAGTGCGGACTTAAGTCCGTACTACAAACCGTTTTTGTTATGGCAATCAAGAGGACATGATATTACCAATTCCCAATTCCCAATTCCCAATTCCCAATTCCCAATTCCCAATTCCCAATTCCCAATTCCCAATTCCCAATTCCCAATTCCCAATTCCCACCTCACTCACTTCAAAATTGCTATAATAGTATAAATTCGTATCTCTATTTTGATCGTGCAATATCGCAGATTCGGCCGCACAGAATTATCCATGCCCGTCTTTTCCTGTGGCGGCATGAGATATCACCACAAATGGCAAGATGTGCCAGCAAATGAGATTCCACCAGACAATCAACAAAATCTAGAATCGACAATTCGCTACTCAATCGAATGCGGTATCAATCACATAGAAACTGCTCGCGGTTACGGCACTTCTGAGATGCAGTTGGGGTGGATTTTGCCGCAGTTCCCTCGCGAAAAGTTGATAGTACAAACAAAAGTTTGTCCTCAAGCCAACTCCGAGGCATTTCGCGAAGAATTTGATAAATCCTTAGCTTATTTACAGCTAGAATACGTCGATTTATTTTCCATACACGGCATTAATACCTGGGAATTTCTAGAGGATTCTATGCGCCCGGGCGGCTGCTTGGATGTGGCAAAAAAATTGCAAGCAGAAGGCAAAGTTCGGTTTATTGGTTTTTCAACTCACGGCCCTACGGATGTGATTGTCAAAACTATTGAAACCAATCAATTCGATTATCTTAACTTGCACTGGTACTACATCAATCAAAATAATTGGCCCGCAATTGAAGCAGCCAAACGTCACGACATGGGCGTTTTTATTATCAGTCCTTCCGACAAAGGCGGTCAACTTTACAATCCGCCCCAAAAGTTGGTAGACTTGTGCTATCCGCTGAGTCCAATGGTGTTTAATGATTTATTTTGTTTGTCGCACCCGCAAGTACATACTTTGAGCGTGGGTGCAGCAAAACCTGAAGATTTTAACGAGCATCTAAAAGCTGTAGAATTGTTAGATAAAGCTGATGAAATTTTGCCGCCGATATTAGCAAGGCTGGAAAATGCAGCAATTGATAAATTAGGAGAAGATTGGTTTAAGACTTGGGACTTCGGTTTGCCAACTATCGAAAATACTCCCGGAGAGGTTAACATTCGAGTGATTTTGTGGCTGTGGAATTTGGCGAATGCTTACGATGCGATCGACTATTGCAAGATGCGCTACAACCTTTTGGGTAACGCCAGCCACTGGTTTCCGGGCAAAAAAGCCGATCGCCTCGACGAATTAGACTTGCGCCGCTGTCTCGCCCACAGCCCCCACGCTGCGAAAATTCCTAGTATATTGCAAGCAGCCGATCGACTTTTTGGAGGCGAAGCCGTGCAACGCTTATCCCAAGAATAATATAAAAAACCCGGTTTCGAGACAGAAACCGGGTTTGTGAGCCGGAACACGTGAGACTTATGCACGCGTACCTCATTAGCCTATACTTGAGTTGTTCTTACCAACATCACCCATCCTTCTCATCCATTCGGGCGATAAGTCAGTAGTCATTAGTCATTAGTCATTAGTCAGCTCGCGAAGCCGAAGGGTAGTGATTAGTCATTGGGTGCATCTGGCGCAAGGCAAATATATCCGTAGGGGCGAAGCATGACCGCAGTCAATATGAGATGATAACTAATAACTTATATGCGGTCATGCTTCGCCCTCTTCCTTGCGCCAGATGCACCCTTAGTCATTAGGAAAGAAGAAGATATACACAGCAAGCTTGAGCGCGAGTTGTATTTTAAGTTTAATTAGGTATATTTACGATTTTATAATTTTTTTCCCAACTTCCTCCCCTTTTGCTTTAATCTGAGATAAAACAGTTAATAATTCACTTAGGGATCTTTTATGACACTCCAACGCCGAGATTTCTTGTATTTGCTAACAGCCACCGTCGGAGCTATTACCGCAGGTGCTTGCCAAGCGTCAGGCAATAGTGTAGCGCAAGCAAGTCCATCCCCAGAAAGCCCAAAAATAGCCCAAACTCCCGGGCCTTTTACACTACCGCCTCTGCCTTACGAATACAACGCTTTAGAACCGCACATCGATGCGCGGACAATGCAATTTCACCACGACAAACACCACGCAGCTTACGTTAAAAACCTCAACGATGCTGTCAATAAATACCCGAATCTTAAAAACGTGAGTGTTGAAAATATGCTCAAAGATTTGAGCAAAGTGCCGGAAGATATTCGCACAACTGTACGCAATAATGGCGGCGGACACCTCAATCACAGTATGTTTTGGGAAATCATGAGTCCCAAAGGCGGCGGCGAACCCACAGGAGCAATTGCCACAGCAATTAAGCAAAATTTCGGCAGTGTTGAGGATTTTAAAGCCAAATTCAACGAGGCTGGTACTAAGCGTTTTGGCAGCGGTTGGGTGTGGCTAGTTCGCAATAAAGCTGGTAAACTTGAGATTACAACTACTGGCAATCAAGACAGTCCTTTCAGTGATGGCAACTATCCCATTATGGGCAATGATGTTTGGGAACACGCTTATTATCTCAAATACCAAAACCTGCGTGCAGACTACTTAAAAGCGTGGTGGAACGTGGTTAATTGGGCGGAAATTAACAAACGCTACGAAAAGGCGATCGGTTAGTTTAACAAAGATACAGTGGCGGTTGTTTCAACCGCTATTGTATCTAAAATGGCTTCCGCTAGCGAATCGGGCGATCGAGCTTCTGTACAGTTTTCCGCAAATAAACGCAGTGGCGCGCGCCCTGACTCGCAGGCGTGGTGAATGATTCGACTGACTCAAGCGTACCGCCCAAACGCTCGATCGCACTTTGCAACTCTTCCTCTTCCTCTACCGTCCAATTTCCCCGGTAAAGTACCGCCAAACCGCCGTTTTTCAGGAAAGGTAGCGCGTATTTAGCGCACAGAGAAGCTGCTCCAACTGCCCTCAGAAATGCGATATCGTAAGCTTGTCTGTGCTGCGGTTGTCGGGCAATTTCATCGGATCTGCCCAGCAAAGTCGTAGCATTTTTGATCCCTAAAGACGGCAAAACCGTGTCCAAGAAAGTAATTTTCTTGCGAGTAGAATCCAGGAGAGTGACTGATAAATGTGGAAGGGCGATCGCGATCGGCAAACCAGGAAAACCCGCACCAGTCCCGATATCGATCGCTTTGAGCGGGGACTCAACGGGAAAATCGTTATTTTCCGGCGAATTGTGATTAACCGGCAGCAGTCTCGCAATTCCCCGCAGAGAATCCCACAAATGTTTTTCCCAAAACTCGATCGGCTCAATAATTCGAGTTAAATTCAAGGAACGATTGCCTTCAACAATTAACTCATAAAGCCGCTGAAATTGTTGCTGCTGCGACTCATCCGGCTCCCAATTCAGCGTTTTTTGCCACAATTCATTCATTTGGGGTAACATCATAATTTCTGTCTGGTTCATCTTCTAATAACCATCGAAAGAACTAATGACAAAGTTTGCGACTTCTTAACCTCGCACAACTGTCAACTGTCAACTGTCAACTGCCTACTGACTCACACAACTTGCTTCCTTAGCCTCTAACTTCGCGCGATCGACCTCCTGCAAATCCCCGTGATCTAACGTCCAAAACTTATCAGCAACGCTCAACAAATCGCTAGCATCGTGAGTAACAATCAACAAAGTCCAGTGATTTTTCAACTTACCCAACAAGCTTACCAACTGTCGGCGCATCGACCAATCCAAACCCGCCGTCGGTTCGTCCAAAAGTAGCAAATGCGGCTGGCGAATTAGCTGCACCGCCAGGGCCACCCGGCGCTGTTGTCCGCCACTTAAAGCGTGGGGAGAAGCGCGCAGCGGCAAATGTGCCAACCCAACTTCTTTCATCGCTGAGTGAATTTGTTCTTGTCCCAATTCGGGATGTCCCAGTCGCAATTCTTCTAAAATTGTCCCCCCACAAAAATGTCTTTCAGGAAACTGGAACACTAAACCTCCTAACTGTTGCAAGTGTTCCGGTGTTAATTCTTGTTCGCGCCAGCGGATGTCGCCGCTAGTTTTTTCTGCTAAACCTGCTAATATTTCTAAGAGCGTACTTTTGCCGGAACCGCTACGGCCGACAATCAGCCCCATTTGTTGCGATGGCAGTTCTAAGTTGATATTTTTTAGAATAGCATTGGGACAGGCTGTAGGATGATAGACTAAGTTTTTTAGATAAAGCATTAACGTAATTGGGAATTGGGAATTGGGAATTGGGAATTGGGAATGGGGAATTGGGAATTGGGAATTGGGAATCGTGTATACCTCAGATCCTGGTTGTGCTATTAATAGTTAAGGTTGTTTTTGGCTGGTGCCGATCGCCCAAATTTATTTTACATAAATCTTTACAAAATTTTCGGTTTTTTTCAGCCTTGGCGTTTGATGTTTGACCTTTTTTATGGTATATTTTAACAATGATAATCTGTGCGATAGTATATATGATAATACACGCTCCCATTATTAAAATATACCGCAAGAGCCACAAAAAATCAAGCAAATTTAACTCTTTTTTGCTAGCGGCCCGATAGTCTGAGAACGTAACTCTCTTGTTTCTAGTTTACAGTATATTTCATTGACAAAATTGACTATGACGAAAAACCCTTTAGTATCGCCCTTCAAGCAAATGTTAAGTTCTAAACAGACAGTGCGGGCGATCGCCTGTGGAAGTGCGATCGCCCTGGGCATCTGCATAAACTCCGCAGTAGCAGGCGATCCCTTCCGCACGAGCAACCAGCAGGCGATCGGGCCCAACACCGAAACCGCCTTCAAAACAATGTTTCAGCAAGGAAACTACAAACAAGCAAAAGCCCAAGTTCAACAAGCACTATCAGCAGAACCAAACGAACCCCTAGCCTATGCAATGGCAGCCTCATTATCCTACATCGAGCAAGACTTAAACTCGATGAATACCTACGCTCAAAAAACCCGCGAAGTCGGCGAAAAATTGACCAAAACTAACCCCTTGCGCGGCAACATTTACACAGCAGCAGGTCACTTTCTAGAAGGAGCAAATGCCATAGCCAAAGAAGGAACAGCCAAAGGCGCGCCCCAAGCACTCAACAAACTGCGAGTAGTATTTCAATACCTAGATGCAGCAGAAAAAATAGCGCCGAACGACCCAGAACTCAACCTGCTAAAAGGCTACATGGACTTAATGTTAGCCTCAAACCTACCCTTTTCCAACCCCAGCGACGCCATTAAACGACTGGAAGAAAAAGCCTCGCCCCGCTACTTAGCCTATCGCGGCATGGCCGTAGGCTATCGAGACTTAAAAAAATACGATCGCGCTTTAGAATTTGCCAACAAATCTCTAGCAGAAACACCCACCAACCCCGAAATCCTTTATCTCAAAGCACAAGTCTTATCTGCTCAAGCCAAGACTCAATCCAACAACAAAACCATACTTGAGGAAGCCCGAAAAAACTTCGACGCCGCCTTAGCAAAACCAGATCAACTACCGCGCAGCTTAGTAGCCGAAATCTTCTTTCAGCAGTGCAAAACCCGCAACCGTCTCGACAGCAAATCTCGCGATTGTGACCCGATGCGCGATAAAATTAGAGATGCAGATGGAGTCTGGGGGCCGACGGCTTTACCACCACTCTAAACAGTTGACAGTTGACAGTTGACAGTTGACAGTACCATCTTGGCGGTTGTTATTAACAAGAGTAAAACTTGATGAAAGTAGAGTTTCGCGAATTTAATCCCTTTGACCTCTGGATTTGGCTAAAATTCAGCAACGTGCCTTCAAACGGCGAAAAACAGTATGTAGAAGAAGTGTTTGATTCTTGGTTCTTTTTGGGAAAACTGGGAGGATTTAATGCTGAAAATTTGCAAGTTCAAGATGAAGGCTTAGACATCAGCGATATGAATTACGATGTTAATCTAGCCGACCAAAGCATGATGGCTTTGATGCACAATATGGGAGAAATGGAGTATGAAGGTTCTTGGGCTCGCTGCTGGTTTGATTTGGGGACTAGCGATGCTATCGGCATCGATGTTTTAATTAATGTTTTCCAGCAACTCAGCAAAGAATTTGTGACGATTGAAGAACTAATTATCGGCGGTGAAAATATAGACTGGCCCGTTGAAAATACGAGGAAGAGAGAGGGTTTTGAGCCGGACAATTAACCGTTAGCACGACACGGATGATACGGATAATGACTAGAAATCTCTCATGATTCTTGTGGAACAGGCAGGATGCCTGTTCAAAACTGGCTTTTTATGAGATGTCTAATGATTGATGACTCATGACTGAATGGCTATAGCACTTCTCAAAAAGGTGAGGTATGACTGACAGCTTATATAACCGCTAAACAAAGAGGGCCCAAGCCCAACAACATACCTCATCTTTCTGAGAACCGCTATATATTATGCAAGGTAAAATTCGTGTAATTGTTTTAGGATTAATTCGATCGGGCGTTAGCGAAGCCCTCGAAGAGGATCGCATTTTCGTTTCCCAATTCAAAGATCCGGTAAAACAAGACACATTGTATCGAGCTCTGGGTGGAGGCGTAGAATTCGGAGAACACAGCCTCGACGCTTTGCAAAGAGAATTTAAAGAAGAAATTAAAGCCGAGTTAACAAATATCAGATATTTAGCTTGTTTGGAAAACTTCTTTATTTTTAATGGTCAAGCTGGACACGAATTAATACAACTCTATCAGTGCGATTTTGTTGACTCCAAATTCTATGAATTAGCAAGTTTAGATTTTGTAGACGGTAACTTGAAATGTACCGCATTTTGGATGCCTGTTCACCGATTTCGTTCGGGAGAATTGCACCTAGTTCCAGAAAGCTTTCTCCACTATTGCCAAGACTGATAACTATAGCCTTTATCAAAAAGATGAGGTATTCATGGGGATAGGGCATAGGCCTCCGTGGGCATAGGGGATAGGGCATACCTCAATACGGTTTACTTAAAGCTTTTTTAGGAATTTCATCTGACGATTTTCTAGGCAATACAGGCATTTTTTGCAAGTCAGATTCTTCTTAAGTCAACCGTATTGGGGCATACCTCACTTTTTTGAGAACCGCTCTAAAGCGCTCCAAATCCCAACAAGCAAATACATTAGAAGCAATTTTTACTCAAAATATGTGCAGTAGAGGCGGGTTTTCTCCCAAATACTTTGCCACAATTCACAAATATAGATAAACCCGCCCCTTTATTTTTGTCCGCGTTACCAGAAATAATTGGTTGAAAGCCTCTGGGTTTGGCGTAGAAATTAAAAGAAGACGATTCATTACTCCAATCCTCTTCCTTCCAGGAGGTAGAGATTGCTGTCAACTGTCAACTGTCAACTGTCAACTGTCAACTGAATGAACTTTCTCTACCTTACTCTGGGAAGCGTACCCAAAACCTGATACAGCAAAGAGTTAATGAAAGCGAGGGCTAGAGCACCAAGCAAAGCACTCCAAATTCCCCACCGCAATCTAAATCCTTCGACTAGCCAAGCCGCCAAGCCAAAGATAGCAGCGTTGATAACAATCATAAACAAACCAACAGTTACCAATAAAGCTGGAAAGCCCAAAACTACAAAAACTGGTCGCACTAAAGCATTCAGCAATCCAAAAACTGCCGCCGAAACCATCGCTTTGCCAAAACTGTCAATATCCACGCCTATGGGTAACTTGGAAATAATAAAAAAGCTCACAGATGTTACCAACCAAGCAATTACCAGCGAAACGATATCTATGTGCACGTGCTTATCTCCTTAAAAGACTAAACATTAAATCGGAACAACAGCACATCCCCCTCTTGTACAACATACTCTTTTCCTTCACTGCGAACTAAGCCTTTTTCCTTAGCTGCATTCATCGCACCGGTAGCCACCAAATCTTCATAAGCTACAGTTTCGGCCCGGATGAAACCCCGCTCAAAATCAGAGTGAATTACCCCCGCAGCTTGTGGCGCTAACATTCCTGCGATAATCGTCCAAGCGCGAGTTTCCTTCGGCCCGCTAGTGAAATAAGTCCGCAAACCCAATAATTCGTAAGTAGCTCGAATCAAAGATTTTAAGCCACCTTCTGTTACCCCCAGAGATTCGAGGAAATCAGCTCGTTCTTCCTCTGGTAGTTCTACCAATTCTGACTCAACTTGCGCCGAAACTATGACAACCTTAGCATTTTCTGCTTCTGCTATTTCCCGGACTTGTTCGACATAGCTATTTCCGGTTCCCAATTCGTCTTCAGACACGTTCGCTGCATAGATGATCGGCTTGTTTGTTAACAATTCTAAACCTTTAACTAATTCTGCTTCTTCGTCAGTTAAACTGGTCTGGCGTACTGGTTTTTCTGCATTCAAAACCACGACCAATTTTTCAAGGACGTTTACTTCTGCTTGAGCTTCCTTGTTGTTGCGGGCTTGTTTGCGAGTGCGATCGAGTCGGCGTTCAATTTGAGCTAAATCTGCTAAAATTAATTCGAGATTGATAATGTCAATATCTCGCTGGGGATCGACAGAACCGGAAACGTGAATGATATCATCATTGTCAAAACAGCGGACAACATGGACGATCGCATCTACAGCCCGAATGTGAGACAAAAACTGATTTCCCAGCCCTTCGCCCTGACTCGCACCCTTCACCAAACCTGCAATATCGACAAACTCCATCCGCGTGGGCACAGTTTGCACAGAATTGGAAATATTGCTCAGCACCTTCAACCGTTCGTCGGGTACTGCCACGATACCAGTATTTGGCTCGATCGTACAAAAAGGAAAATTAGCAGCAGTCGCTTTGGCATTAGCCACCAAAGCATTAAACAGAGTAGATTTGCCAACATTAGGCAGTCCGACAATTCCGGCGGTAAGCATAGCTATTTAGAAACATATCACTGTTTCAAAATATCATAAGTATCCGCAATATATTGGACAAGCCACCCCAAATCTCAAGCCTGTGTTCGGCTAAATATCTAACTTGAGGTAGATGGCTGAACGGTTCACAAGTGGTTTCCCAAAAAAGCGATCGCCCGAAACCTCTCCCTGTCCCTTATTTATCAACAAATTGGGTCCTGGGCAAGAAACTCGGTTTGGGCGATCGACCTTACAAATTCTGTTAAACTTCACTTTCAACTAAAACATCATTTAAACAGGTTCGGGGATTGTCTGAGGAATCGGCGAGGGTACAGTCTGGGGAATCGGAGAGGGTACTGTTTCCGGCACCGGTTCGGGAATTGGCTGCGGAATTGGCGCAGGTACGGGCTCCGGTACAGGGCTGGGAATCGGTGGCGATGAAGGAATCTCTGGTAGCCCCGGTTCAGTAGCGGGAATTTGCGGGCCTGGAAGCGGATCGGGAGTGGGATAAATCATGTTAGTGTTTAGCTCAGCTAATAGAGATGTTAAAAAAACAATTGGTCACCAATTCCAGCTATCTTTTAAAACAAAAACAACTGATTTGTGGTATTGGTTAATTAGAGTTAACAGACTTGAAAAATACCTTAAATTTATCTGCGTCTATTTGCGTCTATCTGCCTTCATCTGCGGTTGAACTCGCAATCAAATATTTATGAACGAGTCTATATATATTAAAAAAAAAACAGCGCCTAACACATCTATCTAAATAACCATAATTCACTGTTACGTCCGCCTAAAATTATGCCTTGAGTATTAGGGAAGATCCAGTGAGTCATCCCCAATCTCAAATCTCAAATCTAAAATTTAAAATGGTATAAGTGTGTCACCAGCAAACCCTCAACAACAAACTCCCCTATTAGATGCGCTGCGCGATCGCACAAACCACCATCACAGCCCATTCTACGCCCCCGGACACAAACGCGGACAAGGCATTTCAGGGCCGTTAGTTGACTTATTCGGTGCCGCAGTATTTCGCTCAGATTTGCCCGAATTGCCAGAATTAGACAATCTCTTCAACCCAGAGGGCGTAATTGCCGAAGCTCAAAATTTAGCTGCTTCGGCTTTTGGCGCCGAACATACTCGGTTTTTAGCAAACGGTTCGACTTGCGGAATCATGGCGGCAATTGTCGCGACTTGCGGGCCGGGAGATAAAATTATCTTGCCTCGAAACATCCATCAATCGGCAATTTCTGGTTTGATTTTATCCGGTGCAATTCCCATTTTTGTCAATCCCGAATACAACCCGGATTGGGATATTGCCAACAGCATCACCCCAGAAGCAGCGGCAGCAGCCCTAGCACAACATTCCGACGCAAAAGCAGTAATGGTCGTCTACCCAACCTATCACGGCGTTTGTGGAGATTTGCGGGCGATCGCCCAAATTACCCATCAATACAACATCCCGTTATTAGTAGACGAAGCCCACGGCGCCCACTTTAACTTTCATCCAGACTTACCAGAACCAGCCCTATCCGCCGGGGCAGATTTAACAGTACAATCAATCCACAAAACCCTCAGTGCAATGACTCAAGCATCGATGTTGCACGTCAAGGGCGATCGCATAGATATTAAAAAATTAAATAGGGCATTGCAGCTTGTACAATCCACCAGTCCCAGCTACTTATTATTAGCATCATTAGACGCCGCCCGCCAACAAATCGCACTCCACGGGAAGGAGTTAATGATGCAAACTTTAGATTTAGCTGCAAAAGCGCGATCGCACATTAGTCAAATTCCCGGCTTATCAGTTTTAGAACCGTTAAATACGCCCGGTTTTGTCGCACTAGACAGAACCAGGCTAACAGTAAAAGTATCCGATTTAGGAATAACAGGATTTGCGGCTGATGAAATTCTCCACTCGCAACTCGCAGTCACCGCAGAATTACCAATGCCGCAGCATTTAACATTTATTATCAGCTTGGGAAATACAGCATCAGATATTGACAATCTGGTTAAAGGTTTCCAGAATTTAACTCACAATTTAGGAGGCGGGCACGGGGACGACGCCGGTACAACCGGGGGCGGGCAAGATGCCCACCCCACAAGAAAATTCACTCTTTGTGGAACAGGCATCTTGCCTGTTCTTGAGAATGGTGCAAGATCTCTGTTAGGATTTCCCACTCCCTCTCTCTGCCCCCGCGAGGCCTTTTTTTCCCCGGCGGAAACCGTAGGAATAGACCAAGCAGTCGATCGACTCAGTGCCGAACTCATCTGTCCCTACCCGCCAGGAATACCAGTTTTGATGCCCGGTGAAATCATTACCTCACAAGCCCTTGACTACCTGCAACACATCCTTGCAGCCGGCGGCAAAATCACAGGTTGCAGCGATCCCCGCCTCCAAACTCTCAGGGTAGCTAGCTGAATCCAGATTGTTAGACACCTATTGACATTCTTCCTGAAATGGGTAACTATTAAGTCTTAGTCTAAGGAGTAAGCGACTTAATGGGCAAACAATCAGAAGTGACCATATCAATTGGTGAAGCAGCAAAAGAGCTTGGCGTGTCAACTAAAACGTTAAGGCGCTGGACAGATGCAGGAAAAATTAAGTATGAACGCTCCGTCAGCAACCAGCGTAGATTTTATTTAGCCGACATCAAGCGCCTGACGCCACGCGATTTAAAACAGCTAGACGAAAGAATTACCGTCAATTACGCTCGCGTTTCTAGTCACGACCAAAAAGCTGACTTAGTGCGCCAAGTACAAGTGCTAGAAGCTTTTTCAGGTTCTAATGGCTGGCAATTTGAAACAATCCAAGACCTTGGTAGTGGATTGAACTACAACAAAAAAGGATTAAAAGAACTACTAAAACGAATAATGGCGGGGGATATTGGACGGCTGGTGATCACCCACAAAGACAGGCTCTTGAGATTTGGTTCTGAACTTGTTTTTGCAATGTGCGAAGAGTTTAATACGGAAGTAGTTATCGTCAATAAATCCACTGAGGAGACCACTTTTGAGATTGAGTTGACGACCGACATGATTGAGTTAATTACCGTATTTTCAGCTCGCCTGTACGGAGCAAGAAGCCACAAAAACAAGCGATTGATTGATAGTGTAGCCAAAGCGGTGGAGGAATCCAAATAATGTTACTCAGTTTCAAGACGGAATTAAAACCTAATAACAAACAGGTGACTACATTTCGGCAGCATTGCGGAGTAGCAAGACACGCTTACAACTGGGCAAATTCAATCATCCTTGAAACATTAACAGTCAGGGAGACGGATAAAACTATTAAGATCCCTTCTGCAATTGATCTACACAAGCGCTTAGTGGCAGAAGTTAAACCTTTGCATCCCTGGTATTACGAATCTTCCAAGGCAAGCCCGCAGCAGGCTCTGACTGAATTGAGAACGGCATGGGATAGATGCTTCAAAAAGGTATCTAAACAGCCTAGATTCAAAAAGAAGGGTGTATCGGGTGACTCCTTCTATCTAGAACAAGGAACCAAAGTAAAGCCAGGAATTAACAATGACGGCAAGCGTGTCAAATTACCTAAGATTGGCTGGGTTAGGCTGCACGAACCATTACCAATTACGGCAGTGCACAACTGCGTAATCAGTCGAAAAGCTGACAGATGGTTTATTGCTTTTAAATGCGAAATTGAGCAGCCCGCAACTCTACCAGACCGTCCTACCGTCGGAGTTGATATCGGCATCAAGCAACTAGCTGTTTGTTCTAACGGCGAAGTCTTTGCCAACCCTAAAGCCTATCGTCGGATGAACCGTAAAATGAAACGTCTGCAACGGCGTGTCTGTGCGCGAGTCAAAGGGTCTAACAACCGCAAAAAGGCAATCGCTAAACTAGCCAAGCTGCACCTAAAAGTGTCAAACATCCGAAAAGATGCTATTCATAAGTTAACAACTTACCTCGCCAAAAACCACAGTGAGGTGAAGATTGAAGACTTGAATGTTAAGGCATTTTTGAAGAACCACAAGTTAGCTGGTGCAATCGCCGACTCCGGAATGTACGAATTCAAGCGTCAACTTGAATACAAAACCGAAAAGTTTAACTCAAGATTGACGCTCATAGATCGATTCTTTCCTAGCAGTCAAATCTGTTCAAATTGCTGTAATCATCGGCAGAAAATGCCATTAATAGTCCGAGTCTTTGAATGTCCCAGTTGTGGAAATATTCAAGACCGTGACTTGAATGCGTCGAAAAATATAGAACGTTGGTTTGAAGGAATATTTATTCCAGAACGTTCAGAATTGGCGGTGAGTTCCACCGTGTCAGCCTGCGGAGTAGACAAACCCGACAGCAGTCATGTTGTCGCTACTGTGAAACAGGAAGTTAACACCACAAGCACTCATGTCCAGCTATGTCTAGATTTGGGTAGCTATGGGTAAGTTTTTCAGAACGGTTGTGCGAAAGTAAATATTAAGACTTGGGGATAGTGGGAAATGAGGGATAGTAGGAAATGGGAAAAATCTTCCCTCTTCCCTTTTCCCTCTTCCTTCTTCCTTCTTCCTTCTTCCTTCCATTAAAAATACAACTATGCTTTGGCCCTACGTCACTCCTGGTATCCCAGACGATTTATTTGAACGTTTACCGGGAATTCCCATGAGTAAGCGAGAAGTCCGACTGCTGTTACTCTCCCACCTGCGGCTGCAAGCAGATTCAGTGGTGTGGGACATCGGTGCAGGTACTGGTACGATCGCCGTAGAAACAGGTTTGCTGTGTCCCAAAGGTCGCATTATCGCCATCGAAAGGGATGAAGAAGTAGCAAGCTTGATTCGCCGAAATTGCGATCGATTCGAGATCAAAAACGTAGAAGTCATCGAAGGTAGCGCCCCTGAATGCCTCGAAAATCTCCCCGAACACCCCCACCGAGTCTGCATCGAAGGAGGGCGCCCGATTAAAATGATTCTCAAGGAAGTCTGGCGACACTTGCGCCCACAGGGTCGAGTTGTCGCCACAGCCTCGAATTTAGAGAATCTTTACGCCCTTTCCGAAAGCTTCGCCGAGTTGCAAGTCCGCAACATCGAGGTAGTCCAGTCCGCCGTCAACCGCTTGGAGACTCGGGGCTTGAGTCAAACCTTTGCCGCCGTCAATCCCATCTTTATTCTCAGCGGTGAAAAGTTGGATTAGTCGTTAGTCATTAGTCATCAGTCATTAGTCCTTAGACGGAAATATTCCCACACCACATCAAAGATGGTGATGTGGGCCCGGAGGCTGTATCACTGAGAATCAAACATTAAATGCAATTCTTAACCTTTTTTACGTTAGCTTAACGTTCATAATACTTATAATAAGGCCGACCTTAGCTGGAGCGATCGCCTGAGTTGAAATTTTGGATCGCCGGTTGAGGATGGGGGACGAACCTGTGCCTTAACCATCCTTGTATCCTTGTATCCTTGTATCCTTGCATCCCAAATCGACCGAGCCCGCCCAAAAAACAAAATTTTAGACCATAGTTCCAACCCCCAGATTCATCTGTGGACTAAATCTAAAATCTAAAATCTAAAATCTAAAATCTAAAATCGACTGACCTGCCGTCTCCTGTGAGAAATTCATTTTATGCCTTGGTCTCGTATCCTGAGTGGAATAGTTGCGATCGTCCTTGCTTTGGGAATGATTATTATGGGGGGATGGTACTTCACCCTCGGCTTTGGCGTCATCGTGTACCTAGGTCAATTGGAATATTTTCAGTTAGCCCGAGCTAAGGGCATTGCACCTGCTGGCAAAACCACCTTAGTTGTCAGTCAAATTCTGCTGATTACTGCCGCCCTGGCGCCTCAACTCGTAGACGCCATGTTCCCCTTAGCCGGAACTTTCATCTGTTTCTATCTGTTGTTCCAACCGAAGTTATCGACGATCGCCGATATTGCCGCTTCTATTTTAGGATTGTTCTACGGCGGCTATTTGCCCAGCTATTGGATACGGCTGCGAGTCGGACTCGATCCTGCCAATGTGGCTACAACCCAATTTTCGCAATTAGTAGCAAGCAATTTGCCCGTTAACATTTACTCGTCCCAGTCTTGGACAAGTTCCAGCAGCATATCTTTAGGATTGACTTCGCTGCTGGTGGCTTTCCTCTGCATCTGGGCCGCTGACATTGGCGCTTATTTTGTCGGCAAATTCTTCGGCCGCACTAGCCTCTCCCACATCAGCCCTAAAAAAACCGTTGAAGGTGCCGTATTTGGAGTTTGCGGCAGTATCGCCGTGGCCGCCGCCTGGTCTTGGTACTTACAATGGCCGGGGTGGCCGTATACTGGGGCAGCTTTTGGTCTGTTGATTGGCGTTGCTAGCTTGTTGGGAGATTTAACTGAGTCGATGATGAAACGAGACGCCGGCGTTAAGGATTCGGGACAGTTGATTCCCGGTCACGGCGGCATTCTCGATCGCACTGACAGTTATGTTTTTACCGCACCCTTAGTCTACTATTTTGTGACTTTGTTATTGCCCGCGATCGACTCTTATCTCATCGCCCGCTAATTGGTCATTGGTCATTGATAACTCTTAACTCATCCCAGAGTTACCGTTGCGAGTCACGCACGCGATGCAATCATCCGCGCAGAAAGCAATCTCACAAAACAAGATTGCACTCGCAAACTTTCCTCTCTTGAAATTTATCTGCGTCCATCTCCGTCGATCTGCCTTAAATCTGCGGTTGAGTTATCAATCAAAGATTTATGCAATTCAAGTTTGCAGACTCAAAACATCTTCCCTTCTCCTTTAAGGCAAAACTCTAATTGAACCCCGACAAACAATCTCCCCCGGACTCAAAATCAACTCATCAATTGCAACTTCCTGTCCGAAATCAATTTTAAAATCCTTGAAATCACTGCTCTTGATTTCTCCATTGACTTCGATTTCCGGTACTTCAAACATCAATTCGCGACCGCTAGCAATCCGCAAACCAGTCCGCAATACAACAGGAATTTGCGTACCCCCAGCGCGCAAAATTGTCGCCACCAGCGTCAACTTCCCCGCCTCAATTTCGATCTGCGAATTTTCCAACTTCAGCGACTTTTCGCTATCTGTCAGCGGCAACATTGGCAGCAAAAATTCACTCAAAGCATCCGCCAGCAAAGGCGCTTTCAGGGACGCATTCAAATCCGCTTGAGAGAGCCTCAAAACGCCAGTCACGGGAACCGATTCGAGCAGGCGCAGTGGTTTGCCTTTGAGAGCTTGACCGAGGTTGATGCGAATCCCACAGCCCTCTAGGGCAACTTCTGTTAGGTGTAATCCTTTATACACGGCACCGCGAGCCGCTGCCGTTACTTTGGGGATTGCACCGCTGAAAATTTGTCGATCGCTCCCCTCAATTTTCACCTTCAACTCATCAACCTGCTGAACTTGCGATCGCAGCAACAACTGCACCGCCGGAGACAGCACCGAACTTGCGATCCGGCTGCCTTGGCTCGGCGGCGGTGTCTCCCCTTCCTCGTCGAGGTTGGCAGTCCCACCAGAGCTGGCCGCAGTAGCTATATTGTCAAATAAAAGAGAGTGGCGATCGACAGTCATAAACAATTTGAAAATTACAAACCTTAATATTCAAACACAAAAATTTAACTATTAACGAGCGCATCCCGTCTCACAAACCCGGTTTATACAAAGAAATATCGCCCTCAACCTCGGATTTTCCCTAAGAACGGGTTGATGAACCCACCTCGTGACATACTCCAGAAGCCGAAATCAGACATCAGCAACGCCTGAAGCAGAAAAAATCTCACCCTTCCCCCCTCAGGCTTTCTCCTGAGTTTGCCAGTTGTGCGATCCCGAGGGAAATTTCGCGATCGAGCGTATAAAATTAACCAGCAGTACCGGTTTTATGGTAGTGTTAGTTAATGGTCGTGTCAGACCCACACATTTTAAATCAGCAACAAACCAACGGTGCAGGCAATAGCCTCCCGCGAGTCTTTTCCTCGTAGTTTTTGCACAACATTCAGGGTTATGCCATAAGGACAATCTGCACCAGGCGCAACGCCCTGCAAGGATTGGTTAGCAAACATTAGAATTTCTTCCCAACCAGGAATTGAACATTGGTAGCATCGGTTAATCCATTAACCGTGTCGTATTTCCTCCCTCCACCGCTCGGGTGTTGGGGCTTTCCACATTCCCGTCATGTCTGATGAAAGGCTGCAAAAAATCCTCGCCCAGTGGGGCATTGCCTCTCGCCGTCTTGCAGAACAGATGATTGTAGCTGGACGAGTCCGGGTTAATGGCAATATTGTTCGTTTAGGACAAAAGGCGAATCCCGATCGCGATTTCATCGAAGTCGATGGAGTCCCAGTGAAACCAACAGATAGACCGGCAGAGGTCTATCTGTTGCTCAACAAACCCGCAGGCGTAGTTTCTACTTGCAGCGATCCCAGGGCGCGATCGAAAGTTCTCGACTTGCTGCCGCCCAAACTGCGATCTGGTCAAGGCATCCATCCCGTAGGACGCTTAGATGCAGATTCCACAGGCGCCCTATTGCTCACCAATGATGGTAAGCTGACATTTTGTTTGACCCATCCGCGTCACTCGATCGCCAAAACTTATCAAGTTTGGGTGCTCGGCGATCCCCCGGAACCCATACTACAAGCGTGGCGTCAGGGCATTATCTTGTCCGGTAGAAAAACATTACCCGCGAAAGTTAGAGTTATCGATCGCGCGAGAGACCAAACTCTGTTAGAAGTAATTCTATCAGAAGGGAGAAACCGACAGATTCGGCGCACCGCCGAGCAGTTGGGATATCCAGTGGTGCGCCTGCACCGCACAGCCATTGGCCCGATTCAATTGCAGCCCCCCGCAGGGCCGATATTGGCACCGGGCTGCTACCGACCCCTAGAAGATTCAGAAATTATTTTTTTATGGAATCTAGTCAACCTAACATCAATAAGCGTGCCAGTGAATCCCCAGGAGCACAGCATATGACAAAGAATTTATTGTTTTTATTCTCCCAAATAACTAAGAAGAAACTGCACTCCCAAGAGCCAGAAACTCCTCAGAAGAAATTAGCGGCAATAGGATCTCAACTCCGGGAGTACCGCGAACAGCAGTCGATTTCTTTGGACAGAGTAGCTGTCGTAACCATGATTCGGCGGAATCTGCTGCAAGCCATCGAAGACGGCCAACTCGACCAACTCCCCGAACCCGTCTACACTCAAGGTTTGATCAAGCGGTACGCCGAAGCAATGGGTTTGGACGGAACTCAGTTTGCCGACTTTTTCCCGATCGAACCGCCACCGCGATCGACCACCAAGCTATCCTGGCAGAATGGGCCACAATTGCGGCCGATGCACCTGTACCTTTTTTACACATTTCTAATTATCTGTTCAGTCAATGTCTTATCTCAGTTGATGGGCGGTTCTCTGACAACAAAAAACGGTACGGGAACCAAAGAACTAGCTCTTGAGCAAGAACAAGCTCGTTTAGCCCAGAGCGCCTCAAAAAATCAGAAAGCCGATAGTTACGATGCTGTGGAAGCAGCAAGAACAGGTCAAAGTTTAGATAAATCTGGCAATAAACCAGTCATGGTTAACGTCAGTTTAAAAGACGAATCATGGATGAAGATTGAAGTTGATGGCAAACCCGAGTTTGAGGGAACTTTGCCTTCAGGAACTGTCCGCACCTGGCAGGCCCAAAACAAATTGGTAGTTCTAGCTGGTAACGCCGGCGGTGTAATGATTGCTGTGAATAACGGACAAGCCGAACAACTCGGAGAATCTGGAGTTGCCAAACAAGTTGTTTTTACCGCCGACGAACTCAAGCCTTCAGCAAAGCCCAAAAATGAAGGATAATCGGGCATCGGGCATCGGGCATTGGGCATGGGACATAGTTAATAGTTAATAGTTAGTCGTTAGTAGTTAGTCGTTTCTCTAATAACCAATGCCCTATGCCCTATGCCCTATGCCCAATTCCCAATGCCCAATTCCCAATTTTCAATTTTTCTGGGGAGCGCGCCCGCAGATGTAAGTCATGGTTTTGAGCCGATCGCGCACCTCCCAATTCAAAGCTTCGCGCCGATACCGCCAGCCCCAATTTCCCTCTGCTTTCCCCGGAAAATTCATCCGCGCGTCGGTATCCAAACCCAACAAATCTTGAAAGGGCACGATCGCCAAATTAGCAATAGAAAACCAACCCATGCGGATTAAAGACCAGTGAATTCCTTGGGGATCGATGCAGCCCAAATAACGCAAAACCTCATCTCTTTCGTAGTTTTGCAGTTGATTGAACCAGCCAACAGTCGTGTCGTTGTCGTGGGTACCGGTGTAAACTACACAGTTACGAACATAATTGAAAGGCAAAAAAGGATCGCCAGGCCCCGCACCGAAAGCAAACTGCAAAATCTTCATTCCGGGAAACTCAAACCGATCGCGCAAAGCTTCCACTTCCGGAGTAATTACCCCCAAATCCTCAGCGATAATCGGCAAATTGCCGAACTTCTCGTTAATTACCTCAAACAAAGCCGTTCCCGGCGCATTAATCCACTCTCCGTCGATCGCAGTTTCCTGCCCGCGCTTCACCGCCCAGTAAGCATCAAATCCTCGAAAGTGGTCAATCCGAGTCACATCTACATAAGCGAAAATCGCCTCAAAACGCTGCACCCACCACTGAAAATTAGTTGCTTCCAAAGCCTCCCAATTGTAAACAGGATTGCCCCACAATTGACCTGTTGCGCTGAAGTAATCCGGCGGAACTCCCGCCATCAAAGCTGGTTCTCCAGTTGCTTCATCCAAACAAAACAAGTCCGGATGCGACCACACATCAGCACTGTCGTGAGCGACATAAATCGGAATGTCACCAATAATTTTAATGTCGCGCAGGTTCGCATAGCGTTTCAACTCAGTCCACTGGCGGAAAAACTCGAACTGCACGTATTTGTAGTAATAAATCTCATTATGTAGCTCCTGCCGCCACTTGTCTAGCGCCTCCGGTTGGCGCTGTGCAATTTCTGGTTCCCAAGTGTGCCAGCTCGTGCCGTTGAAGCTGTCTTTTAGTGCCATAAATAAGGCATAATCTTCCAGCCAACTCGCTTTGCTCTCGCAAAAAGCCGAGAATTCTCTTTGCTGCACCGGCGATGCTTTCGCTTTGAAGTTTTCGCAGGCTTTTTTGAGCAGGGGTATTTTGTGTGCGATCGCGCGATCGAATTCTACTGTATCCAGGGGAAATTCCGGCGAATGAGCTAAATCTTCATCGCTGAGCAATTGCTCGTCCCGCAGAATTTCCGGGCTCAGCATCAGCGGATTTCCTGCCATTGCTGAATAGCACGAATAAGGAGAATTGCCGTATCCAGTCGGGCCCAGCGGCAATATCTGCCAGTATTGCTGGTCGCTCTCTACTAAAAAGTCAATAAAGCGATATGCTTCTATTCCCATATCCCCAACACCAAATCGGCTGGGAAAAGATGTCGGGTGGAGTAAAATGCCGCTAGCTCGGGGAAAAAGCATAATCTATCTAAAGATATAGGAGTTAAACATTGACAATTTGACCGATATTCCCTAGAGGTTAAACTTCGCAGTTTGTAGGGCGATTTTCAGGGCAAATACTTTTGCGATTGTCTCATATTTTCTGCTGGAACGTGGCTAAATATTTGTGTCGCAATCTCATCACAAATGCTGAGGCGATCGCACCCAGTTTATGCACAAGTTTATTTATAACTTTTAAGTGGCTTTCGCTCTATCTGTCTGGAGTCGTACATTGCGATCTCCGGGCCAAACATCAAACAAGTTCCCAAACAGGATGCAACTATATGTCCGCGTTCCAAACCCTGATGCAGTAAGCGATCCGATTTTAGATTTTAGATTCTTCGACCGGAGCGAGCGAACAAGTTTTAGACTTTAGCTTTACTCCACATATTCATCACCGGAGCAGAAACAGGAGTCTAAAATTTTTGGTTTTCTGCACACTCATAGCTTCAGGGGCTTGTACAGGTTTTTGGGCGGGGTCATTGATAATCCAAAATGGCATTAGCCCTCCTGCTCCTGAGAGCCAATGCACAAATCAGCCGACTGTTTTTGTATCTCAACAAACAGTCGGCTGCAAAATTACGGTGAAAATGCTGAGTTTAAGTTTCCTTGTTCAACAATTTCTCAACTTGTTTGAGAGCTATAGTGCCGACATTGTAAGCAGCCCAGCCGCCCGCCAACAAAACCGGACTCAATACTATTAGTATGCGCCAGTCAAAATCCATGAGTTCTCCTCCTAAAGTTTTTTAACAAATTCTCATAATCTATTTGTATCTCATTTTGTCGCCATTCTCCTGACTCCTCAAGCAAATATTGTCGCCGAAAAAGTTCCTCCACAGCAAGGAGCGATCGCGCTTGCAGGACATCGCGCCCCAGTAATTGAGACTGCAACTCGCTCTCGTCAACCTTGATCCGCTGTCCTTACACCAAATTATCCCAAAATCTGCTTGGCAATCCCTTCCACCACTTGAGTTAGAGGGTCTTTAGGGAAGTGCAGGGCAAACACCCCCTTGCTGGCTAACAGCATCATCTTGTCGCTGTGGGGCAGCACCCCTCCAACTGGGATGTTGTAAATACTCTCTACTTGCTGCTTCAAATCCTCGAAATCCAAGGATTCTGGCGCTTTGTTGATCGCGATCAAAATCTTGGGAACTTCTAATTTGCGGGCCACATCTACCGTGACAGCCGTTCCCTGAAAATCTTGCTGATCCGGACGCAGAATCAGCAGCAGGATATCCGAAATCGTGATGCTGAGAAGGGTTTCTTCGTTGAGTCCTGGGTGCGTGTCAATAAATAGGTAGTCTAAGTTCAGAACGTCGATCAGTTCTTGAAAGCCGTCGGTAAGCAGTCCCACGTCGTAGCCTTCCCGCAAAACTCGCGCTATCTCCCCTGCTTTAATGCTCGAAGGAATCAGATAGAGGCTGCCGTTACGGGCTAATTTTGGCAGCAGCGAACTCACATTGTAAGCCGTATCCGAGATCGGACACCTGCCCCACAGGTAATCGTTGAGGCAGCGATCCATGTTGTTCTCGCTGAAACCGAACAGCACGTGAATCCCGGGCGATTGAATGTCTGTGTCCACAATGGCGACCCTGTTTCCGCCGCGAGCGATAATAGATGCCAGGTTTGCAGTCATGTTAGATTTGCCAGTGCCACCCCGGTAAGAGTGGACAGAGATGATTTTGGACATGATAGGCGTATTGCAAAGATTAAACAATTATCTCTTTAAGTCTAATCATTTATGGACTTTCAAGTTTTTGAGATGCTGGACTTTTATTTAGATTCAGTTGTTGATTTATGTCCTCTATAGTTGGGAACCCTGCTTAGCTACGAAGTCTGCCAATCAATCAGACTCTAGAAAAGAAGGCATTAATGAGAGGTAGATCGGATTGTAGTCTACAACCAAAAGTAATCTCAATAACCCGATAGGTAAAATAGATAGAAGGCGTAGTAATTCGGCCGCTAGGCTTAACACCGTCAAAACGGAATGTAAATCATATTTGACCGTAGATTCTACAACGATGACAGGGAGAAACGCGGACAATCAATTATTATGCAATTCACGATCGCATCATATATCATATCGATCGATCTTCCTTGCCGCTCAAATCCTCCTGGTCTGTTAAAGTATCAATCTTTTCCTGCTTCGTAAAACTTACCCAAACTTAACTAAAGCCATCTTTAGCTACAATGAAAGAGTTCACTTCCTGCGCTATTGGGTGGTCGGCCATCCCAAGATAAGCAGGCTATCCCCCAATAGCCTTGGGTTCCCAATTTAAAATATTTAAACTGGCATTAAGATCGCGGTCTACCGACAGACCACAAGCAGGACAATCATAAGTCCGAACGCTGAGTGGCATATCTTTTTTATGCCCGCAATTAGCACAAATCTTAGAACTGGGAAACCATCGATCTACCAGCACTAATTGGGAGCCATACATTTTGCATTTATACTCTAACTGTCGCCTGAATTCGTAAAAA
>NZ_JAEQCE010000056.1:0-33771 GCF_020738665.1 Microcoleus sp. PH2017_08_TRC_O_A | reverse complement strand
ACCCCCAGATCCCTTGAGCAAACTCATTGCAAGAGGCAGACATCAATGAACATTTTTTGCAGGATAATTGCCATTCAATCAGAAGCGAGATCCCCAATGGCTCCTACACAAGTAGTTACTTTTGTCAAATTTCTTGTTAAGAAAGATGTTTATAAAGCATAGCTTTTTAAGGGGGATGCGAGGGGGATCTCCGGCGCATAAATAGTGTTAAGTAAACCGTATTGTTATATAACCACTTAAACAAAGAGGGCTCGCATCCCAACAACGTACCTAATCTATCTGAGAACCGCTATAACAAATAACAAATAACAAATAACAACTGTCAACCGTCAACTGTTGAACTGGTACCAGTTAAATTCGATCGCACGGGAATTTCAATCAAAAACTCCGATCCCTCTCCCAGTGTCGAAATACAGGTCAATCTGCCGCCGTGGCGATCGACTACAATCGAGTGAGAAATCGACAGTCCCAAACCCGTGCCCTTGCCCACAGGCTTAGTCGTGAAAAACGGGTCAAACAGCCTCGATCGCACTAGCTCCGGTATCCCCCCGCCGTTGTCCGCAATAGATACCGCTACGAAGCCCGCAGCAGCCTCATAAGTCCGAATCGCGATCGTACTGGGATGTCGATCGCACTCCTCGATCGTCCGCCCCTTGTCCCGTTCCTCCAAAGCATCGATCGCATTAATCAAAATATTCATAAATACCTGATTCAACTCGCCCGGAAAACATTCAACTTGCGGCAATAACTGGTAATCTTTAACAATCTGAATCCCCGGACGGCTGCTGTGAGATTTCAAGCGATTTTGCAAAATCATCAAAGTGCTGTCAATTCCCTCGTGAATGTTCGCCGACTTACCAGCAGACTCGTCCAACCGGGAAAAATTGCGTAATGATTTGACAATTTCGACAATTCGCTCGGTTCCTACTTGCATAGAAGTAAACAATTTCGGGAAATCGTCAGCAATATAATCCAAGTCTATTTCATTGAGTTTATCTAACACTTGAGCCGGAGGATTAGGACAGTAATCTTGATAAACTTTAATCAATTCCAACAAATCTAAACTGTAACGGCGAGCCGGACTGAGATTGCCGTGAATAAAGCTAACTGGGTTATTAATTTCGTGAGCGACACCAGCAACTAACTGACCCAAACTCACCATTTTTTCATTTTGAACGAGCTGAGCTTGAGTGGTTCTGAGTTTGTTAATAGCTGCTTCCAACTCTCGCGCTTTTGAACGTTCGCGCGCTTCCGATTCCTGCAAAGCTGACTCCGCTTGTTTGCGATCGGCAATTTCAGTTTGCGCTTGCTCAAACAGCGTCGATTGCTGGATCGCGATCGCTAACTGCACGCTAATTTGTTTGAGACACTCCACCTCAATTTTTAGCCATTGGCGGCAGCCAGCGCACTCGTGAGCAATCAACAAGCCCCACAACTTCTCACCTTGCAAAATCGGCACTACCAAATTAGCTCGCACCTGAAATTGAGCTAATAAATTAATGTAGCACTCAGAAAGACCGGCTTTGTAAATATCATCCACAGCTACAGTGCGACCGTTTTGGTAAGCAGAACCATAGCTGTCTTTAAAGCAAGAATCGTTAATATTTATTCCCTGAAGCGACCGCCAATTTTCAGCCACCGCCTCAACTGCTACAAAACCGCTCCAATCGGGATTAAACCGATAAATAATTGTCCGGTCTGTTTGCAGAAAATGCCGTATTTCAGCAACAGCTTTTGTCAAGATTTCTTCTAAATTTAGAGAAGAGCGAATGCGTTCCAGCATCCCTACCACCAAGCGTTCTTGTTTTAATTGCTGGCGCAAGATAGACTCGGCAAGTTTGCGGTGATTAATATCTTCAATCACAGCAATTCCGTAGCTTGGTTCCCCAAACCCGTCCCGCACTAAAGATACAGTCACATTAGCCCAAACAAATGAACCGTCTTTGTGCACAAAGCGTTTCTCAAGTGAATAATTCAAAATTTCCCCAGCTAACAGTCTTTGGGCAGACTCGACATCTGCTTCTACATCTTCGGGGTGAGAAATCTCCCAAACATTTCGTGCTTTCAGTTCCAATTCTGAGTATCCGATAATATTGCAAAAGCCTTGATTGGCATTCAAGAAACTACCTTCGGGTGACACTTTAACAATCCCGATCGCCGCTTGTTCAAATACAGCCCGAAATCGCTGTTCGCTTTCTTGCAAAGCAATTTCTGCTTTTTTGCGATCGGTAATATCGATTTCCGTGCCAAACAGTCGCACCACCTTACCCAAGTCATTTTTAACAGCTTGTCCTTTACAGTTAACGTGCCGGATTTCTGCTGATAGAAAACATATGCGGTGGTCGATGTCGAAAGCTATCCCTTCATTCACCGCCTTTTGCAAAGCTTCTGTAACGCTTTCCTTGTCATCGGGATGAATTTGCTCTAAAATTTCTGTCATTGTCGGCTGCCAATTAAATTCTCTACAGTAAACTCGAAACACTTCGGCAGACCAATTAACAATACCGGTCTCTATATCGAATTCCCAAGTTCCCATGCGGGCAATTTCTTGTGCATATTGCAATTGGTCGGCAAGTTCTTGTAGAGATGCGATTAACTGCGTTTTTTCGGCTTCGGCCCCAACGCGGGCGCTGATATCTTTGTGAGTACCCGTCATCCGCAATGGCGCACCCCATTCGTCGTACTCGACTACTTTGCCCATACCCAAAATCCACTGCCAATTTCCGGCTTTGTTGAGGATCCTAAATTCAAATTCATAGATCTCGATGCCACCTTCAAAATATAAATTTAAAGATTCTCTTGCTCTGATTCTGTCTTCGGGATGCAGCAAATTTTCCCAACCTTGGAAGTTGTTGTCAATTTCAGTGTCTGCGTAACCGAGCATTGATTTCCACTGCGAGTCGAAATAAGTTTCGCCAGTAGCTATATTCCAATCCCACAGCCCCAAAGAGCTGCCTGAAACCGCTAACTGCAATCGCTCTTGACTGAATTTTAATGCCGATTCGGCGCGTTTTAGGTCTGTAAGGTCAGCAATGATTGCCATCATTCCTATTGGTTTGCTGGCGCTATCTTTAATGCAGTCAGCTCGCAATTGAGTTTCGATAATTTCGCCGTTTTTAGCCCTGAGTGCAATTTCATTGCTCCATGACAAACCTTTCCGCAGGACTTTAAATAATTTTCTTAACTCTTGAGATTTGGCGTACATTACTGCTGGGCCGCCGGCATTATTTAGTTCCTCAACTGTATAGCCGTAGCGTTGAATAAATGCTTGATTGTGATAAATTGAATAGCCGTCTAAATCTGCGATCGCGATTGCATCGCTAGCGCTGTCTACAGCTTGAGTTACCAAACACAGGGTATATTCGGCGTTTTTGCGATCGGTAATATCAAAAATCGCTCCGTCAAGCCACAAAACCAACCCTTCTGGATTGTAAGTCGCCCTACCCCTTTGGGACATCCAGCGCACCGACCTGTCAGCGCGCACAATCCGGTATTCTACATGATACGGCTGTTTCGAGTCTACCGCCGCTCTGATTTGTCGATCGAGCATTTCCCTGTCTGCCTTATGGATGATGCTAGCAAAACTCAAGCGGTTGTTGTGAATAAAATCCCCAGCAGCATAGCCGCTAATTGCCTCAAGTTCGTCACTCACAAACACCATCGTCCAATCAGCATCGTATAAGTTGCGGCAGATAGCGCCCGGAATATTCTCAATTAGCGATCGAAATCTGGCTTCACTCTCCCGCAAAGCCGCTTCCGTCTCTTTTAAATCAGTAATATCCAGTATCATCCCTTCCCAAACAATATCGCCTTCCGGCCCTATAAGCGTCGTAAAATTAACTCGTTCTGGTCTCGAAACACCTCGCATCCATTTAAGTTTTCCAGACCGCATAATCGCGCGCCATTCCTGCTGCCATGGCTGCATATTTACCGCCGAATAAACAATAGATTCTTGAATTTTTGGGAGGTCGTCTGGATGAATGCAACTGAACATAAGTTCGGAATTCTCCTGAATATCTTCAGGTTCCAATTCATATAAATCGCGGCTGCCAGAAGAAATGTAAGGAAAACATTGTCTGCCGTCACTTGAGAGGCGGAATTGATAAATTACTCCCGGCAAATTGGCAGCTATTTGCTGGAGTCTAGCTTGGGTTTCTTGCAGGGCTAATTGTTTCCGCTTATCCTCAGTGACCTCTCGAATTATTCCGACAAGTATTTTACTGCCGTCGGTATTTTCAAATACGGTTTTTTTTGTAGACAGAATGTGCTTAGCACCGCTGCCATCCGTAAATATTTCCTCGCTGTCGTTTTCTTCCCCGGTTCTAAACACTTCTTCGTCTTTCTCCCAAAAAAAATCAGCTTCTTCTTTGGGGAAAAAATCGTAATCCGATTTACCTAGCAGTTGCTCGCGCTGCTTGCCTATCAGCTTACAAAAAGCATCATTTAACAGTATCCAGCGGTGCTGTTCATCTTTGACAAAAATTGGATCGGCAACTGCATCGATCGTATAATTCAAAAATTTTTTATTAGCTTCCGCTTCCTCTCTGGCTAAAATTTTATCCGTAATATCGTTAATAGTTCCAGTAGTTCCCTGCGCCGCGCCGTTTTTGCCAAAAATCAAAAATTCCTGAATTTCTACCCAGCGAAATTCGCCATTTTTGGTAAGATATCGCATTTGATAGCAACAGGATATTTCTTGATTTTCAGTCGAATTTTTAGAGGAATTTAAATATTGGTGTTGGTCGTCAGCATGAATGTAACTCAAACAGGAATTTCCCAAACTTTCATCAACCGTAAATCCGGTTATTTTCGTCCAAGCAGGATTGAGAAAAGTCCAATTGCCCGCAATATTTGTTTCAAAAACTACTTCTTTGATATTGTCAACAACCTGGGGGTATTTTCCTTGACTTTTTTGCCATTCTGCTTGTCGCTTATGGCGGGCGATCGCGCACTCGATCGTCCGCACCAGCAGTCGGCTGTCTAATTCTTTTTTTATCAGATAATCTTGAGCGCCGGCGGCAATTAAATTGACAGCCAATTCTTCTTCATCCGCCCCTATCAAAATGACGATCGGAATATTGATTCCGCCATCTTGGAGGCGAAAAAAATTATTAAATTTCGGGCTATCAGGGAGGGTTAAATCTAATAAAATTACATCAAAAACATCGCTGCTTAAAATTTCTATCGCTTCCCCGATGCGAACTACATTGGTCGTCTCAATTGATGCTCTCAGTTCGCGATCGTCAGACAGCAGTTCTTGAATTAGTGCTGCATCTTGGGCACAGTCTTCTACTAAAAGAACTTTCAAGCAAGCAGGCGTTAAAGTTGATTCAAGAACAGAGGTCATACCATTTTAGATTTTAGATTTGGGATTTTAGATTTGGGAATTACTGATGAGTCTCGGGTTTCGCGCTTGTCTAAAGTTGCATTCTTTTTTTCGAGCGATATCAGTTTGCTACTTTTTATTTATCCAATAAAAACTGCTGCGGATGCAGCTACCTAGCTCCTATCATTTTATATTAAAAATTTAAAAAATTGAATAATTGGAAATGGTGGATGACTCTCATGGTTGGGAGTACGGCGAGTTGCATTCTTTTGAGGGAATGGCATCATTTTTGGGAAACTTGAACCGCAGGCTGTAGGGTGGCTGGGTACTTGCAGACGCCCGAGATTTATTGGTATGGCTTGACAGTTGACCGCTTGACAGTTGACATTTAAGTACGGGAATCAAAGCGTTGATTCATAAACAAGTCTAGGCTTTATTGATGAGGTTATTTACGTCCGCGCCCGATGTGGCGGTTACTATATAATTGAGCTATTTGCTGCAAGTTGTCCGCCTCACTCCAAACCTAGTGACCCAAATTTATCGTAGTTTTAGCGATCGTGCAAATCCACTCTATTTTAATTTACAACCTTTGGCAAGGAAATAGCAAGAGACCGGGCAAAAAATCGCGGATCGAGAAGGACTAAATTCCTGACTGCGAAGCTAGGTCAGTTACAGTGAATTTACGGAACATACTATCAAATGGTCTCGGTTGAATTACTGACAAGTAACGCCCGTTTGTAGTGAGGACTTTATGCCTATCTTTGGGATAAAGAAGGACTAAAGTCCTGACTACGAACCCGATAAAGAAGGACTAAAGTGCTCACTACGAACCTGATTCCGAACTTAATTCAGGTTTTGTTACCGGAGGCGATTTTACTGATTTGAGTCGATCAATTTTTCGGCTGTTTGGGCAGCACGACTGTAAACACGCTGCCTTGACCGAGATTGCTGCTAATAGCAATCTCGCCGTTAAAAGGTTTTAAAAGTTCTATACAAGTATAAAGTCCGAGACCAGTTCCTGTTGGTTCCCCTTCGATTTGTTCTTCGCCTTTAGGCGGCTTCGACGTATAAAAAGGGTCAAAAAGTTTTGACAAATCTTCAGGTGCTATGCCGCATCCCGTATCTGCAATATCCATGTATATGTTCGAGTTGTCTTGCCGAGTCACGATAGTTATTTCCCTGATTTTTCTTTCCCACATAGCATCCATTGCATTATTTATTAAGTTATAAAATACTTGAGAAATATAGGAATAAATTAAGGGAATATTGGTTATTGTTTCGTCATAAAAGTATTTTTTTCTAATCTTATTCTTGAAAAACATATTTCCTTCCAATAGTTGAATTTCTCGCTGTACTAAATCGTTGATATTTACAGGATGCAAATCTTGGTTTTGTTCTTTCCTGCTTTTCATCATCAGAGTATCCATAATCTGATTAATTTTTGAGACAGCTTGAAAGATGTATTTGGTATAATTGAAAAAAGAGTCTTCTTGGATTTTTGTGGCTTTTGTTTCAATCAAATCGACGCTAGTCTGGATCACTTGTAGCGGGCTTTTGAGGTTGTGCACCATTCCCTGGGTCAAACGTCCGATGATGGCTGTTTTTTCCTGGTCGATTAATTGCTTGGTTTTTTGTTCGACAAGTCTTTCCAGATTTTGGTTGAGCTGGGCTAGTTCTAGGTTTTTTTCTTCGAGTTTTTGTTGCAAGTTGCGGATTGTCAAGTGAGTTTCTATGCGGCTCAACACTTCTTCGTGCTGGAAAGGCTTAGTGATGTAGTCAACTGCTCCTGTCTGAAAGCCTTTTACTTTATCAAGGGTCTCGGAAAGGGCGCTCATGAAGATGATTGGAATGTCTCGGGTTGACGGGTCTGCTTTCAAACGCAGGCAAGTTTCAAAACCGTCAATTCCGGGCATCATGATATCCAAAAGAATCAAGTCGGGATGGATGTATTCAATTTGCTCGATCGCACTTTCGCCGTCTAGAGCCACTAATACTTTAAATCCGTAATTTCTTAACAACTCGAAAAGTACGTCAAGATTTGTTTGGTTGTCATCGACAATTAGTATGATGCTTCTTTCGGAATTCTTATCGTTCATATTTAAGGGAAAAATTAAAATGATTGAGTTGTGAGTTGTCGGTTGTAATTTTACATGAGATTCAAGGGATTTTCGGTGCCTCTAGAAACCCGGTTGCTCGGTAGGTGCCGACGTTTGCAATAGCCTCTTTATAGGGCAATACTGTTCAGTTAACAGTGTTTATTTTCCGGATATCCCCCTAAATCCCCCGGATAGTCGGGGGACTTTTAGAAGAATCCTGTCCCCCCCTTTGTAGGGGCGGTGCCCCCGTGCCTGCCCTCTTGGCTAAGGGGGGATCGGGTTTAATCCAAGCGTATTGCGTTATTGACAATCACGATCGGGGCGTGAGATTTAACTGATTTTAATTTATCGGTTGGCTACCCTCAATTTTAGGGCAAATGTTGCTTCAAAAAATCTCGAATTTGCCTGAGCTGAAATCCTTTAGCAAGTTGGCGAACGTGCTGAACAAAAGGGACTAATGTCGGGTCAGAATTTTCTAGTTTAGCAGTTTCCTCCAGGATAGCTTCAATATCGCCCATAGCAGCCAATCTTAACAAGACAAAGACTGACTCTGAACCAGGAGACACTATTGTTGAGTCAGCAATCGCAATCTCCGATAATGCTTTGGGAGTTTGAGCTTTGCGTTTTTTGGTTTCCGATCCCTCTTCGTAAATCCATTCTAGTCTCAAATGCAGGCGCAATAATTCTAAAAGGTCGTTAGTTTGAATCGGTTTGGTGACAAAATTATCGCAACCTGCAAGTATGCTTTTTTGCCTGGTAGTCTCGTAAACGCTAGCGGACAAAGCAAGGATAACCGCATCTTTTAATTCCGGCAACTGTCGCAGCCGCCTGGTGGCTTCCCAGCCGTCCATTACTGGCATCAGCAAGTCCATTAAAATTAGATCCGGTAGAAATTCCTGTGCTTTGTGCAAACAGTCTGCGCCGTCTATGGCTTCTGCAATTTCAAAGCCCAAACGAGAAAGCAGTCTGTGCAGCATGGCACGATTTACTTCGTGATCGTCTACGATCAGGACTTTCCGGTGGCTGCCTCTAAAACCGATAAGCCGGCGTTTTTCTTGGGTGGAGGGGGTTTCAGAATATTCGGCGACTGCGGGCAAGTCTATATCCAACCAAAATATGCTACCTTTGCCGGGGGTACTTTGGACGTGAATGTCGCTGCCCATTATTTTGACTAATTTTTGGCTGATGGAAAGTCCTAGTCCGGTACCTTCGACGAAATTGTTACGATCGCCTACTTGATGAAAAGGCAAAAATATTTCTTCTAGTTTATTCTGCCGGATGCCGATGCCGGTATCTTCGATTTGAAAGCGAATTTTAGCGGTTGGGGCCCGATCGCCAGTAGTTGTGGCGATCGCTTCGGGCGCTTCTGTGGTTTCCCGCAGGGCGATCGACTTTTTCGGATTGTCTAAATTCGCAGTCCAATTGATTGTTTGAGTAGAAACTTCGGCTGTCAAACTCGAATTTGTGCAGTGGGTTTGAGGATAATTTTCTGCGTAACCGACTTTGAATGTCACGCCACCGCTCACCGTAAACTTAACCGCATTGCTGAGCAAATTAATCAAAACTTGGCGCAATCTGATTTCATCAACAAAAACGTAGTCTGGCAGCGCCGACACCTGCTCGTAATTAAACGCAATTCCTTTTTGATGCGAGCGCATCTGGAACAGATCGACAATACTTTTAACAAAGCTGGGAAAATGCAGATTTGTCGGTGACAGTTCCATTTTACTAGCTTCGATTTTCGAGAGGTCTAAAACATCATTAATCAGGGTTAGCAGGTGGTTGCCACACTGGTGAACGTTGTTGAGACTTTCCTGTTGCTCCGCAGTTAAATTCTTATCCGGTTTGAGCAGTTGAATGTATCCTAAAATCCCGTTCAAAGGCGTCCGCAATTCGTGGCTCATGTTGGCGAGAAAGTCGCTTTTAGCGCGGTTGGCAGATTCGGCGGCTTCTTTGGCTAATTGCAGGGCGGCTTCTGCTTGTTTGCGATCGGCTATTTCGGTTTGTGCTTGTTCAAATAGGGTCGATTGCTGAATGGCGATCGCCAACTGCACGCCCAATTGTTTCAGGCACTCTGCCTCCAATTTTTGCCAGGAATGCGGGCCCGTGCAGTGGTGGGCTATCAACAGCCCCCACAAGTTTTCGCCTTGCAAAATCGGCACTACCAGACTCGCTCTCACCTGGAGGCGAGTCAACAAACTCAAGTAACAGTCGGCGATGCCGGCATTGTAAACATCTTCTGTGGCTCTAATTCGGCCATCTAGGTAAAGAGGAACGTAGGCTTCTCCAAAACAGGGATCGTAAATTTCCATTCCTATAATTGATCGGGTATTTTCGCCAACCGATTCGACTGCGACAAACCCGCTCCAATCAGGATTGAATTGGTAAATTACAGTTCTATCTACTTGCAAAAACTGGCGGACTTCTTCGACTGCTTTGGTGAGAATTTGTTCTAAATTAAGAGAAGAGCGAATGCGTTCCAGCATGGCTACTGCCAACTGTTCCCGCTTTAATTGCTGGCGCAAAAATGCTTCTGATTCTTTGCGTCTTGTGATATCTGTAATCACGGCAATTAACCCGACCGAATGGTCATTTATGTCTTTAATGCTATCGGCTCGCACCAGAGCGGTAACAGCTTCATCACTCTTGGTTCGCAGGGCAACTTCGCCGCACCAAGAGCGACCTTTGCGAATGTTTTTATAGATTTTTTTGTAACTTTTAGGCCGGATGTAAAGCGCGGCGCGATCGCCTAGCTCGTTGAGTTCTTCCACTGTGTAGCCGTAACGCTGAATGAAGGCTTGATTGTGGTAAATAGACCGCCCTTTCAAGTCAGCGATCGCGATCGCGTCGCTGGTACTTTCCACAGCTTGAGTGACCCGCAGCAAAGCTAATTCTGCTGCTTTGCGATCGCTGATATCGGTCATCGAACCCACCATCCGCAGGGGGTTTCCGGCTTCGTCCCAGACTGCTTGAGCGCGGGCGAGCACCCACTTGTAGCTGCCGTCTTTGCACTGCAAGCGGTATTCGGCGGCGTAATTGGGGGTTTGGCGATCGAGATAATCTTGGATTGTGGCTTGCACTCGATCGCGATCGTCTGGATGGATGCGATCGATCCATTCGCTGTTGCTGCTGTCGATTTCGCCGTCTGCGTAACCGATAATTTCTTGCCAGCGGGCAGATCGAAAAGCTTCATCTGTTTGAAGATTCAAGTCCCAAATTCCGTCTTGATTGCCTTTAAGAACTAACTGCCAGCGTTCTTCACTTTTACGCAATTCTTCTTCGGCTTGTTTGCGCTGAATGTGAGAACCCAACTGAGTCGCTACCGCATTGACCAATTCTACTATACGCGGTTCCATAATTGATGGATCGCGCTTGCAGAACAGTAAAATTGCCAGCACCTCTGAATTGGCGCGAATCGGCACTCCGAAACAAGCTTTCAATCCGGCTGCTGCCGCCATTTGCGATCGGGCAAAAAATGCATTATTGACTACAGAAACATCTTCAATCCATTCTACCTTTCTGGTTGACCAAATCCGTCCCGGCACTCCCAATCCCGGCGCGAACCTAATTTTCTTACTTTCCTGGCCAAACCTATCTAAATCGCGATCGCTAGCATACCAAGTTTCGCTGTGTTCCAAAACAGTACCATTAGCAACGGGTATCCAAGCTTCAGCAAAATTCCAGCCGATCGCAGTGCACAGCAACCGGAGGATATCAGGGAGAGCGCTGTGAAAATCTACCGACTTACTAATGGCTTGAGTTGCTGCCAGCAACAGCTTAATTTCATCTTCTGCTTGCTTGCTTTCTGTAATATCAGTTCCCGTGCCGAGAATTTGTTTTAACTGGCCCTCTGCTGTTTTTGCAAATACAGTATCTCGGCTGACAATCCAGCGCCAAGAACCATCCTTGTGCCGGATGCGGTATTCAATTTCAAAGATCTCTCCTTCTGTACCCGTTGCGACTTGCTGTAAATAATCAGGCATTTTGATGGCATCTTCCGGGTGCATTAAAGTTAACATCAACGGCCCCATTGCCTGAATCTCATCTACTGTATAGCCAATAATCTGAGAGATAGAAGCATTCGCATAAATATTTTTTTGTTCTATCAAGTCGTAAACATACAAAATATTAGGACTTGCCTCAGCAATGCGATCGCCGAACCGCTTGCTATCTTGCAAATCTGCTTCTGCTTTCTTTCTCGCAGTAATATCGCGAACAATGCAAATTATTTCGCCCTCCGGCAAAATTGTCAGCGAGACTTCTTGAGGGAATTGAGAGCCATCGCGGCGGCAGCCTACTGCTTCTGTGCTGCAATAACCTTGGTGCGCTAAAGTCGGCATAATTTCCCGCTCAAACCTTGCGAGTTCTGCACCTTCATAAAATATTTTCCAACTTTTGCCCAATATTTCTTCGAGGGCATTGTAACCGTAGATTTTGAGTTTAGCTGCGTTGGCATAAATCACATCTCCGCTGGCATTGACAATACCTATGCCTTCGGAAGCGGCTGCCATTGCTGCTGCTTGTCGCTGGAGTTTTGACTCAAAACGTTTGCGGCTGGTGATATCCCGGACGATCGCAATAATTTCGTCATCGGTGCAGAAGACAATTCTCGCTTCAAAATCGCACAGTACATCCTGAATTGGCAGTTGATATTCTACAACTTGAATCTCGCCGGTCTCGATCGCTTGTTGATTGCCGGACAATATTTTTTCAGCAAAAGCAGCAGGCAAGATGTCTTGTGCTTTTTGACCAATAAATATGTTTTCCGGTACCAGGGTTTGGATATCTTTTGCGGGTTTGAAGTCTACAAAAGTGCCGTCGGCGCGACAGCGAAATATCATGTCGGGTATCGCGTTTAAAAGAGCGCGATTAGTGGCTTCACTTTTACGCAATTCAGCTTCAGCTTGCTTGCTCAATGTAATATCTCTGGCAACTGCATAAATTAAACTTTCTTCAGCAAAAGGTGATGCCGTCCACGACAGCCATTTATAAGTACCATCTGGGCAAATACAGCGGTTTTCTAAGTTAATAACGGGGTGAGAATTTTGAAGTTTTTCTAATTCAGCTATAGTTATTTCTCTGTCTTCTGGATGCACGAATTCTATAAAAGGTTTGGCTAGAAGTTCGTCTCGGCTGTAACCTAATACATTTGACCAAGCAGGGTTTAAGCGTTTGAAATAGCCGTCAAAACCTGCAATGCAAAGTAAATCTAGCGAAATGCTAAAGAAGCGATCGCGCTCTTGTTGTGTTTGTTTTAATTCGGTGACATCGATCACCAAACCATCCCAAACTATATCGCCGTTGGCCTGCTTGGAGGGCTTAGCCGCGCCTTGCAGCCATTTCACTCGTTCTCCCGTAACTTGCCGCCACTGGTGGTGCCAAGATTCCTGAGTCACTGCTGAAGTTGCGATCGATCGATGCAAGTCTGAGATGTCATCGGTGTGAACTGTAGCAAAAGCCAAGCTGGCATTTTCTTCTATTTCTTCAGGTCTTAAATTGTAGAGCTGCCAACTCCCAGAAGAAACATAAGTAAAAGATGTTTTGCCATCCACATAAAGCCTGTATTGATAAATCATTCCCGGCACGTTAGCGCTGATTATTTGAAATCGATCTTCGCTTTCCTGCAATGCTATTTGCTGGCGCTTGTATTCGGTCACATCTCGCATGATTCCGACCAACATTTTAGTGCCGTTAGCTTTATTAAAAACTGTTTTTTTGGTAGATATAATGCGTTCTTGACCTGCGCTATCTGTAAAAGTCTCTTCCGTTTGTTTGGGAATACTTCTTTGCAATACTTGCTCGTCTTGTTGCTCAAAAACTTTGGCTTGTGCTGCGCCCAAAAACTCGTATCCCGACGTACCTATAAGTTCCGATCGCCCTTTTCCCATCAATTCGCAAAAAGCATCGTTTAGTACAACCCACCTATGTTGCTCGTCTTTGACAAAAATTGGGTCAGGAGTAGCATTAATCGTGTGATTTAAAAACTCTTCTGATGCTTTTACTTCGGCTTCGTAGCGATAGCGGTCGCTCACGTCCAAAATTACTTTAATCATCCGGTCGATCGAGCCGTCGCGGCCCCGGATGCAGCGCAGGGAAACCCGAGTATAAACTATTTTTCCATCTTTTTTGCGCCATCTTTTGTCTAAAATATAGCCTTCGCTCTCCCCGGCAAAAATTTTATTTAACTGCTCTAAACTAGCCTGCCAGTCTTCAGGATAGCCCCACTGTTCCCAATTTCCGTGCAAAAGTTCTTGGCGCTCGTATCCCAGCAAATTGCACAAAGCATCGTTAACTTCCAACCACTGGCATTGTGTGGGTTCTGAGAGGGAAACTGGAGGAGCAATAATCGCAATTCCGACGAGGGAATTTTCGACTACGGAGCGATATTTTGCTTCACTTTTTTGCAAAGCTTCTTGGTTGTGCTGCCGCTCAACTGCGTAGCGGAGCGATCGCATTAACACTTCGCTGTCGATTTTTCGCTTGACTAGATAATCCTGAGCTCCTGCTTGGATTGACTGCACGGCGAGTTCTTCATCGTTGTGCGCCGTCAGTACGACGATCGGAGTATTGAGGCTGTATTCTTGTATGTTAACAATTGTACTTATGTCTTGGCTGTCGGGCAGCGAAAGGTCAAGTAAAATCACATCAAAATGTTCGCCGAGCAAAATTTGCTGCGCTTTGCTGAGACGGTCTGTACAGCTTACTGACAGCCTTTGGGTTTCGGCTCGGCTGACATTTGTTTCTAATAACAATTCTTCGATTAGATCGGCTTCGGCTTGATTGTCTTCGACCAGGAGAACTTTAAAGCCGTTTCGCTTGGCGGTTGGGCTCAAAACTGATATCATATACCTTGTTAATTATCGTAAGGCAGTCGAGCTAATTATTATAGCATATAAATAATTGAATGCCAAAATAACGCTGGTAAAAAATAAAATTGCTTGCGTCCAAAAACTACAATGTTCTACATCGACTGTGTTTTTGCTCTAAGTAGGTCAACCCAATCAGAGGTAAAATTTTTACGGTTTTGAGAATCTGGGTTGCTGGAGGAAACAAAACTGCTCGGTGTTGTGTTTTGTGGGCGATCGCCGCGATCGAATCGCTTCACCGTCAACAGTCAACACAATTTGAGCGGTATCCCCGCACCGCTGCGCGATCGGCGCCAATAAATCCGTGGAAATTATGTCTGACATTGACATTTTTACAATTTTTTTTATGATAGCTTACCTAAACTCCCCGCTGCCATTTCTTTACTTTTTGCAATTAAATAAATCTTCCCCAGGGGTCTTGCCATTTAGCAAAAAAGTTATAAGATAGAAATAGAGGCAATTAAAAACTAGGCCGGATACAGACGCGAAAAACATCTGAGCTTTTGGGCAACAAAACTACATTTAAAAATTGACACTCCTTTGTTTACTGTCCTTTAACCGAACTGGTCTGAATGTGAGAGGAAAAAAGCAATGCTAGACAAATTAGCAATTCAAGAAAAACAAGTTTTAATTCCCAAAGAAAAAGCCTTAATATTGTGGTTTGATGAAGTCGGGATAGCCGACATCCCATTAGTAGGGGGTAAAAATGCTTCATTGGGGGAAATGATTCAACAGTTAACCCCCAAAGGAGTCAGCGTCCCCAATGGATTTGCAACTACAGCATACGCTTATCGGTACTTCATCGAGTCGGCGGGTTTAGAAGCAAAATTGCGCGAAATTTTTGCCGATTTAGACGTAGAAAATCTCCAGAACCTCCGCATCAAAGGGAAGCAAGCGCGGGCGTTAATTCTCGATACACCGTTTCCGCGAGACTTGCAAGTGGCGATCGCAGATGCTTACGATCGACTGTGCGATCGCTACGGCGACAGTACAGACGTAGCAGTCCGTTCGTCCGCCACCGCCGAAGACTTACCAGACGCCAGTTTCGCCGGACAGCAAGAAACCTACCTCAACGTCCACGGTTGCACCAGCGTCCTCCAATGCTGCCACAAATGCTTCGCCTCCACCTTCACCGACAGAGCGATTTCTTACCGCCAACAACGAGGTTTCGACCACTTTGAAGTCGCCTTATCCGTCGGCGTGCAGAAAATGGTGCGATCGGACTTAGCATCCTCCGGCGTCATGTTCAGCATCGACACCGAAACCGGTTTCAAAAATGCCGCCCTAATCACCGCCGCCTACGGATTAGGAGAAAACATCGTTCAAGGAGCAGTAAATCCCGACGAATACCTAGTTTTTAAACCCACATTAAAACAAGATTTCCGCCCAATTCTCGACAAACGCCTCGGCACCAAAGACATCAAAATGGTGTACGATCTCGGCGGTTCCAAATACACCAAAAACCTCTCGGTAGCCCCAGCAGAACGCGGCAAATACGCCCTTAACGATGAAGAAATTCTGCAACTAGCACGTTGGGCCGTACAGATAGAAGAACACTACTCTCAAGTCCGCGGCACCTACACGCCGATGGACATCGAGTGGGCAAAAGACGGCAATACAGGCGAACTATTCATCGTCCAAGCGCGGCCGGAAACAGTACAATCACAAAAATCTGCTACAGTTTTACGCAACTACAAATTGCAAGGTTCCAGCGCAGTTTTGGCAACAGGGCGTGCCGTTGGTGAAGCTATCGGACAAGGTAAAGCCCGCGTAATTTTAGACGTTCACCAAATCGCTGACTTTGAAGCAGGGGAAGTTCTTGTTACCAACAAAACTGACCCGGATTGGGAACCGATCATGAAAAAAGCCAGCGCGATTGTCACCAATTCCGGCGGCCGTACTTGCCATGCTGCGATCATTGCCCGGGAAATGGGAATCCCCGCCATTGTCGGCACCGGCGACGGTACTAAAGTCTTGCAAAACAATCAAGAAATTACTGTTTCTTGTTCCGAAGGAGACGAAGGCAAAGTTTATTCCGGTTTAGTTCCTTTTGAAATTCAAGAAATTGCGATCGACAATTTGCCCCGCACCCGCACTCAAATTTTAATGAATGTCGGAAACCCAGAAGAAGCTTTTGGTTTGTCAGCAATTCCTTGCGATGGCGTAGGGTTAGCGCGGCTAGAATTCATCATCGCCAACCACATCAAAGCGCATCCCTTGGCACTGATTCACTTTGACGAATTGACCGACACATCAGTCAAGCGCCAAATTGCCAAACTCACAGCACTTTACAAACACAAACCCGATTTCTTTACCGACAAATTAGCCTGCGGAATTGCCACCATCGCCGCCGCATTTTATCCCAATCCAGTCATCGTGCGGATGAGCGATTTCAAGAGCAACGAATATGCTAATCTGCTGGGAGGGCGGCAGTTTGAACCGAAGGAAGAAAACCCGATGATCGGGTGGCGCGGCGCTTCTCGTTATTATGACCCGAATTACCGCGAAGCTTATGCTTTGGAATGCAAGGCATTAAAGCGAGTGCGCGACGAAATGGGCTTGACAAATGTGATTCCGATGATTCCGTTTTGTCGCACGCCGGAGGAAGGGCGCAAAGTGTTGGCCGAGATGGCGAAACACGGTTTAGTCAAGGGTGCAAATGGCTTGCAGGTGTACGTGATGTGCGAATTGCCCAGCAATGTCATATTTGCTGACGAATTTGCCCAGGTTTTTGACGGATTCTCGATCGGCTCTAACGACTTAACTCAGCTAACATTAGGATTAGACCGGGATTCTGCCTTAGTCGCCCACATCTTTGACGAACGCAATGAAGCTGTGAAGCGGATGGTGGAAATTGCCATTAAAGCCGCTAAGAAGTACGATCGCAAGATAGGTATTTGCGGCCAAGCGCCCAGCGATTATCCTGAGTTTGCTCGCTTCTTGGTTGAGTTGGGAATTGATTCGATTAGTTTGAATCCCGATTCGGTTTTGAAGACTTTGCTTGATGTTGCTAAGGTGGAGGCTTCGAGTGCGGTGATGGATTTAGCGGCGCAGGTTGCTAAAGTTTAAGGGAGTATCTCAGTTTTGCATTTTTTCATTTATAGTGCTGTCCCCGCTCGCGTATTATACAATACGCGAGCGGGGACAGCACTCAAATAAAAAAATTCTTTTTACAAACATGAGATGCTCCCAAGTGTAACCCCTCTCCCGTTCGTAGCGAGGAATGCAAGTCCTCTGATTTAGAAAGGACTTGCATTCCTCACTACGAACCTATCCACAACAACCCTTACCAGCAAACGGTTAACGCACGGGCGGCATAGTTTGAGATTTCACTGGGAACTTTCCTGATTGAAAACCGTCTGTTACCCGATGATTTTAGCTTCGGGATTATGTAAATAAAAAACAAGATTATTCACAAAAGCTCTGAAAATGTGTTTACAGTTCTCCTGATTATTGTCATAGGTTTGGCTCCGTCGCTGGTGTCTTTGTGGGTGATGCGCTCTGCCGAGAGGCAAGTCAGCGAGAGAATTGCAGCGGCCAGGCGGGCGGTAGCAAATAGACCCCTGCCTGCTCAACTAGCAATGGGCGATCGCATTTACGTAGAAGGCCTGGGTTATCCGATCGGCGATATCACTTGCGAGTATAACGCTCGCTCTAATTACATTCGCTGTGCTGTGAATCCTTCTGGGCCCTGTCAAGATTGTCGGTACTATCAAGCCAGAACTCTTGACGTTCGCGCCCAAAAGATATAGGTTGTATTGGGGTTGTTGTATGCGAATATTTGCTGAGGTAGTAATCCATCAGTTAATATGTACTTACGTGGAAGGGTTGTTGTTGAAGCTTTTTGGGGACTAGCCGCGCCCAAACTAAGTAATTAAAATCTAATCGAGCAGTATTGCTAGGTTAAATTGGCCCTAACTAGCGGATGACGATCGGTGTTTTTCTAGTTGATGACTTGCGCTCAGAAACCAGATTTAGATTGTAAATCTTGGTTGGGCTGCAAAAAATCTAGGAATAAATCGGGTTTCTACTCTCTTGGGCGTAACTGGGGGAGACCCAGGAAAATCGCAAGTAGCTTACCAGCAAATCTGTAAATCGATTTCTCCAAAACATCATGAAAAATTCAGCACTAACAATTGTCTCCAGCATTTACCTTAAACAGAAATCCGCTCGAAGACTCTAAGTTGAAATTTTGAGAAGTTGCTTGTGGGTAACAATATTCTATTTTTGGCGATCGCAGATGAACGCAGTCTCAAACCTGGATTGTTGTCACTAACTAGACTGCAAGTCATAAATTTTTAATCCGCCTCGTCGATACAGGGTATGCCGATTTCAATTAAATTACACCGCCCAAAAACAATGCAGACAAGCCCCCGACTCAAGTCGCGAGCAGCCCAAAATTTTAGACTTTAGACTAAAGTTCAAGCTCCCAGATTCATCTGGCCAGGAAATCTAAAATCTAAAATCTAAAATTGACTGACATAGATGGGAAACTGCCACCCTAATTTCGTTCATCCAACCAAGTGTTAGCTTTCAGAAATGGTAAATTTTTTCTGCCCATAAAGTGTATTAGACGATCGACAGAAAACCTCATCAAGTAATTTTTTGAGGCTCGCTGTTATTGTCTGCTGCGGGAGGTAAGATATCTCCTTGTTAAAGATACACCCGCTCACAGAAAGCCGAAGGCAAAATATCACCCGATAGATAGATTATTACCATTAAAACTGTCCTGTCTCAGCCCTCGCGCAGGCGATACAGCACTTTTGCTGGTTAATGAAGTAAAAAAAGTGATTTCGCTCCGAAACCGTCTGTTTGTCAGGGTTATGACGTGTTTCAGAAGTCTAATCGGCCGACATCAAATCGGCTGTATTTCCAATGCTATCCAATAGCAAGATAGCAGAAATTTATGCTGATGAAAATCGGCATATTACTCTTTTTAACAGAATACGGTTGAGTTAAGATCGATCGCCCTAACCTCCATTTAAAAAAAAGGGGGATACAAGAAATTCTCTTTCGTCCCCGCAACGATTCGGGGGATGGGAGGAATCTCCGGGGAAGAAACAGCACTAACTGAACCTTATTGCTTTCTAAAAGTCAAACAACAGAGCAACTCAGTCTCAATTAAGCCTTGTTAAGAGGTGATAATTATTACCTCTTAATGGGTATATTGTATACAATCAGCAAGGTATCAGACAATGAAAAGCATTGGCAACAAACCAATTTTCCTGACTCAACAAAAAGCAGTTGACACCACAAGCATTGGCAGGAAAAACTCCCGAACTACCGCAACTTATCCTCAGGAAAGACAAATAAAACAAGTAAAATCAGACTGGTCTTTCCTGTCTCCAAAAATTGGTGGTGGCGCGGAAATTGAACACCTAGAGAGAGAATTTTTGCGATCGACCGAGTCGGTAGGCCCCCGGAATGTAAAAAATATACTGTTCATCGATGCCAGAGTAGAGAATAGCGACAGCTTGGCAAGAGGAGCAACAGCGGATACAGAGGTATTTTTACTGGACTCGATCGCGGATGGAGTCGATCGAATTACTAGAATTCTTGCTAATTACAGCGATTTAGACAGCCTTCAAATAGTTGCTCACGGTCAAGAAGCCAGAGTACAACTGGGGTCAGTAGAACTGTGCAGCGACAACTTAGAAACCTACAGCCATTTGTTGCAGCAGTGGGGAAACTCCCTCAGCGAGAGAGGAAATATCTTATTATTGGCTTGCCGGGGAGCAGCCGGGGAAAGCGGCCGGGCCTTCGTGCGGCGACTCAGTGAAATTACGGGTAGAGAGATTGCAGCTTCCACAGGCTTGGTAGGGAGTGCGGCGCTCGGTGGCGATTGGGAATTAGAATTTGCGACAGGAGAAATAAGGGCCAGGATTGCCCTTGAGCAAAAGGTGCTGGAGGCATACAGCGGAGTCCTCGGTACCTTAGTCAACGAAACATTTAGGAACGCCACAGTCAGGGGGCCTTGGCTCTACCGAGGACAAGACGGCAGGGTATTCGACCCCAGCTCAGTCTTTGAAGCCAACAGGCAAAGGATTCCCGGTATCACCGGAGGAAGTTCATCTGGGATACTTCCCGGTTTGGGTGGCGATGTACCACCCTCTGGGGCTTTGCAATTGACGACCAACGGTGTGGGACTGCCAGCCTTTGTTCTCTACGACAACCCCATACCCTCCACAGAGGGTCTGAAAATTACCTTCGATTTCTTTGCTTACAACGGCACTACTCTCCAAGGCCCAAACGGTTTTATCAGCCCGCAGCCAGGGGACGGCATTAGCTTCTTCCTGATTGACGGGTCAGCTAGCCCTACAGCAGCAGGAGGCTTTGGTGGTTCTCTGGGGTATGCCAACAACACCAATGGCAGCCAACCCGGATTGGTGGGAGGTTATTTGGGCATTGGACTCGATGAGTTTGGGAATTTTTCTAATGATACGGAAGGACGTGTTGGTGGAGCAGTAAATGGTACCATTCCTGGTTCAACTCTCGAAGGCTACAGACCTGATTCCATCACTCTCAGGGGTCGTCAAGCAGATAGTTATCGATTTTTAACAAACGCGATCGCCCCTTTAGGTATCGACAATATCCCCAAAAGTATTGACTTTTTAGATGCTGGGGGTACTTATGACTTCGACAATACTGTCACTACCAGTCGAGATGCAGCGAAAAGAAGCATTCAAATTACCCTAGCCCCCTCAAATTCAGCAACGCCCAACAGGCTCACCATTGCCCTAGACCTGAATAACGACGGCTTGTTCACCGGCGCGGGTGAAACTCTGATCGATATCCCCAATCTAGCAACTGCAAACGGAGCGATACCGCCTAATTTCAAATTTGGTTTTGCCAGTTCGACGGGAGTTGCAAGCAACTTCCACGAAATTCGCAACCTCGCAATCGAGACTGTCAATCCTACTCCCACCATCTCTGCTGATGTGGCCACCATCAAAAGTGGCCCGCAGTTCATCAAAACAGGTGCTGGCAGTATTACCTACACCATCACTACTACTAACAAGGGGACATCGCCGGCTGAACAAGTTTTGGTTCAAGACGAATTGCCTCCGGAACTCGTTCCTGTCGGCGGAGCCAATCCCATTCGCCAGATCAGTGGGGGTGGCCTTTACTCAAGCACGACGCGGAACGTCACCTGGCCGAAAATTCCCGTTCTCGGTGTCAATCAAAGCGTCACCTACACCTTGTCAGTTGCTTTACCCCCAAGTCTAAATCCTGGCAGCAGCTTAACCAACACCGCATTCAGCAGTGCCAGCACTTTCGACCCCGATCTCAGCAACAACGACGGTTCAACGTTCATAGGCCAACAACAGACTACTATTTCCCCTACTGTTGCCGATCTCGTTACTACCAAAAGCGGCCCCGTCACTTCTGTGGCCGGGTCAACGATTACCTATACCCTGACCACAGCCAACCTGGGGCCAGACCCGGCTCTCAACGCGACTATCACTGACAGCATTGTTCCCGGTTTGACTGGAGTCAGCGCATCGGACAATGGCACTTACAATCCGGCTACAGGGATTGTCACCTTCCCGGTGCTGACATCCCTAGCCATCAGTACAACAGTTAACCGCACCGTCAGTTTCGTTGCTCCACCGACCCTTACTTCAATCAGCAACACGGCTCGCAGCAGCTCGGAGACACCCGACCCCTTTCCCCGCACCAACGACGGCAGTACCACCAATAAAGACGGCACTCCCACGAATTCCACTGTTGTCACGACTATTACGCCCAGCGCTGATGTGGTAACAATTAAGAGCGGGCCGACGGGTGCGCTGCCTGGAACCCCTGTCAGCTACAGAATTACGACAGTCAATAACGGGCCGAGCCAAGCAGAAGCCGTCACGATCGCTGACAGCATCATTCCGGGCTTGACGGGAGTCACGGCATCGGACGGTGGCACCTATAACGCAGTTACGGGGATTGTCAGCTTCCCTGCTGTTGCGATCGCCAGTGGCGTTACAGTCAATCGGACGATCGGCTTTGTGCCCCCAGTCGCCCTCCCCTCAATCAAAAACACGGCAACAAGCTCCTCGGCGACTCCCGACCCCACCCCAGGAAACAACAACGGCACAAACCCTGAGTCCAGTGTCAGCACTACGCTCGGAGCTATTGCCGATGTTGTTACCACCAAAAGTGGGCCCACAGCTACTACGGCCGGTCGCACAATCAGCTACACGATCGCCACAGCCAACATCGGCCCGAGTCAGGCAGATGGCGTCACGATTACTGACAGCATCGTTCCCGGTTTGACGGGAGTCACGGCATCCGACGGCGGTACGTACAACCCAGTTACCGGGATTGTTACATTCCCTGGGATTGCACTCGCCAGTGGCGCATCAGTCAATCGGACGATCGGCTTTGTCGCCCCAGGTACCCTGACCTCAATCAGAAATACGGCTCGGAGCTCCTCGACGACTCCCGACCCGATCGGCACCAACAACGACGGCAGCACCACCAATCAAGACGGCACTCCCACCAACTCATCTGTTGCCACCAGCATCACGCCCAGCGCTGATGTGGTAACAACCAAAAGCGGCTCGACGCTCGCCATTCCCGGTGCCACAGTCAGCTACACGATCGCCACAGCCAACAACGGCCCGAGTCCGGCAGAAGGCGTCACGATTACTGACAGCATCATTCCCGGCTTGACGGGAATCACGGTATCCGACGGCGGCACCTACAACGCGGCTACAGGGATTGTCACTTTCCCGGGTATTTCGATCGCCAGTGGCGTATCAGTCACTCGGACGATCGGCTTTATCGCCCCAACAACCCTGACTAGCGTCAAAAACACGGCAAAAAGCACCTCGACGACTCCAGACCCAGCCCCTGGCAACAACGACGGCACAAGTCCGAATGCCACTGTCAGCACTTCGATCGGTGCTGTGGCCGATGTGGTAACTAGGAAAAGTGGGCCCGCGAGCGCCAATCCTGGAACCACAGTCAGCTACACAATTAGCACGGCCAACAACGGCCCGAGTCAGGCAGAAGGCGTCACGATTACTGACAGCATCATTCCCGGCTTGACGGGAGTCACGGCATCGGACGGCGGCACCTACAACGCAGCTACAGGGGTTGTCAGCTTTCCTGCTATTGCGATCGCCAATGGCATTACAGTCAATCGGACGATCGGCTTTGTCGCCCCAACAACCCTGACTAGCGTCAAAAACACCGCAAAAAGCACCTCGACGACTCTTGACCCCACCCCGGGAAACAACGACGGTTCCGATCCTACTGCCACTGTCAGCACTACCCTCGGTGCTGTTGCCGATGTCGCAACAACCAAAAGCGGGCAGACGATCGCCACTGCTGGAACCACAGTCACCTACACAATTAGCACAGCCAACAAGGGCCCGAGTCCCGCAGAAGGCGTCACAATTACTGACAGCATCATTCCCGGCTTGACAGGAGTCACGGCATCCGACGGCGGGGTTTACAACCCAACCACAGGGATTGTCACCTTTCCTGCGATTGCGATCGCCAATAACCTTACAGTCACTCGGACGATCGGCTTTGTCGCCCCAGCTACCCTGACTAGCGTCAAAAACACGGCTCGGAGCAGCTCAGTCACTTCTGACCCCACCCCGGGAAACAACGACGGTTCCGATCCTAATGCCACGGTGACCACCACTGTCAGCACGACACCGCGCCGCAACATCCCCCCTACAGCAGAAAACGATAACGTCACTCTGGGGCGTAACAGCGCTGCCAGGCTCGCGAACTTGGGAGGAACAGACACAGACGGCACTGTGGTTTCCTTCACGATCGACACTTTGCCTCCAACAAATGAAGGCGTCCTATTTTTGGGCGACCCAGCTAACGGTGGAGTAGCGGTTACAGCCGGTCAAGTCCTGACGGCGGCTCAAATCAAGCAGTTGTTCTTCCGATCCACAGGCATTTTTACAGGGGCAAACTTTACCTACAGCAGCACGGACGATCGAGGAGATCGGAGTCTCGCAGCTACCGTTGCCCTAATTCCGCCGCAGTTCAAGGAACCGCCCGTACCAGTCAATACCAACTCTCCTGTGGCGCCGAACGCCACCATCAACCTCACGGGGCTGATAGCAAACGACCCGGATAGCCCGATCGCTTCTTACAAGATCGACACTCTGCCCCCGGCAGACCAAGGCGTCCTATTTTTGGGCGATCCGGCTAACGGCGGAGTGGCAATTACACCAGGTCAAGTCCTCACCCCAACGCAAATCAACCAACTATTCTTCCGGGCCACAGGCGCGTTCAGAGGGGCCAGCTTTACCTACAGCGCGACAGACACCACCGGGTTGCCCAGTCCGGCCCCCGCTACTGCCTCCCTGTTCCCGCCTCCGGTTAACCTACCCCCGGTTGCTAACAACGCCAGCGTCAGCTTGCTGCCCGGTAGCGCTATCAATATCCCCGGACTCGGAGGATCAGACGACGGCACTGTGGTTTCCTTCAAAATTGAGACTCTGCCGCCAACTAATGAAGGTGTGCTGTTCTTGGGCGATCCGGCCAACGGGGGAGTACGAGTTACAGCCGGTCAAGTCCTGACACCAGCTCAAATTACTCAGTTGTTCTTCCAGGCGGGCACCGATTTTAAAGGGGCAAACTTCACCTACAGTGCCACCGACAACCTCGGCGCTACCAGCCCGGCCGTTGCTACTGTCTCCGCACTGCCGATCGCACTTAACCAACCGCCGGTACCATTGAATGCCAATACCTCGGCGGCCCCCAGCAGCACGATTACCGTGCCCGGACTAGCAGGCCGAGACCCCGATCCGGGCGATACGATCGCCTCCTTCGACATCAAAACCCTGCCACCAATAGCTCAAGGTCGTCTGTTCTTAGGCGATCCAGCCAGCGGCGGAGTTCCAATTACGATCGGTCAGATCCTGACGCCTGCTTCGATTAACCAATTGTTCTTCCAGGCATCGGGCAACTTCACCGGTACTACCTTTACCTACGGCGTCACAGACAGCCGCAGCCTAGGCAGTCCCACTGCGGCAACTATCTCAATTTTGGCCGCACCCGTCCCGCCCACACCCACACCGCCCACACCCACACCGCCCACACCCACGCCAATTCGGCAACCGACGCCCACACCTACCCCGATACTGGTACCCACGCCCACACCAGTACCCACGCCCACACCAGACATCCCGCAGCCACCGACACCGACACCCACACCAACACCCCCGCCTATTTTCGGGCCAGTACCCGAACCTGATACGGGCTGCGATTGCACGCCCTTACCCCTGCTGCCTCCGATTACATTTATCCAACCGCAGGCAGGGCAAATACTCAACTTCGACTCTAACGCCGTAGAACTCACCGACATCCAAAACACGATACTCGGCACTCCCGGAGACGACTATTTAGGCGGGAACGACACTAACGAACTGTTTCTTGCCGAAGCTGGGAACGACATAGTTTTAGGTGAAGACGGCGCTGATATTGTGTTTGGAGACCAAGGGGCAGACTTCATCGCTGCCGATAAGGGCAATGACATCGTTTACGCGGGCAAAGAAAATGATGTGGTGTTTGGAGGGAAACAAAACGATCGCATTTTTGGCGATCGCGGTGCGGACTTATTGTCGGGCGATCGCGGTGACGATACGATCGTCGGCGACAACGGCAACAACATCGACTTGACTGGTAACGAAGCCGATCTGATTTTCGGTGGCGAAGGAAGGGACGCAATTGCTGGCAATCAAGGCAACGACATCATTTTCGCCGGCAAAGGCCCAGACATCGCCTACGGGGGCAAAGAGGACGACGCGATCTTCGGCGATAAGGGCCCTGACACCCTCTACGGCGATAGCGGGAACGATTCCCTGTTTGGTGGTGTCCTCAACTCCCTAGATAGCGATCCAGACGGGCAAGATTTGCTGTTTGGAGGCAATGGCAATGACATACTATTCGGCCAAGAAGGCGACGATACTTTGCTCGGTGGCAACGGCCGGGATTTGGCCTATGGAGGCAAAGGGGGCGATCGCATTTTTGGTGAAACCGCCTCGGATACTCTCTACGGCAATCAAGGTTCTGATACCATCCTCGGCGACTACGGTACTGCTGTTGGCACCACAATTGCTACTGATGAAGGCGACTTAATTTTCGGCAACGATAGCGGCGACATCATCGGCGGCGGCAGCGGTAACGACAGCATTTTTGCCGGCAAAGGCAATGACTTAGTTTACGGCGGCAAAGACAATGACCTGATTTGGGGCGAACTCGGTTCCGACACCCTTGTCGGCGACGAGGGAGAGGATTCGCTTTACGGCGGCTTGCAAAACGAATTAGTCAGCGACGCCAACGGCCGCGATTTGCTGTTTGGGGGCAAGGGTAACGACTATCTCAACGGCGGTGAGAGTTCCGACTCTCTCGGCGGCGGAGAAGGCAACGATACTCTTCGCGGCGGCAAGGATGACGATTTGATGCACGGAGATGCCGGCGATGACTTGATGTACGGCGATGGCGGCAGCGATATTATGTGTGGCGATGATGGCAACGATACCATGTATGGCGATCGCGACGATAACCAGGATGTCTCGGTGGGTGCTAATGGCCAGCAAGAGTGCATGAGTGGCGGCAACGGCGAGGACTTGTTATATGGCAATGAAGGCCAAGATACTCTCAACGGCGATGACGGTAACGACACTCTCTACGGAGGGACAGATAACGACATTCTCAACGGCGGTTCTGGCGATGACTGGCTGTTTGGCGGTGCGGGCGAGGATACTTTAATTGGAGGTACTGGGAGCGATCGTTTTGTGTTAGATAGCAACAGCGGTATCGATACTGTCCTTAATTTTGAAGTAGGAATCGACAAGTTTTCTTTAGCTGGTGGCTTGAGTTTTGCTCAGTTGCAAATTAACTCGACGGCGAACGGAAGTGTCCTGCAAATAGCCTCTACTGGGCAGGTTGTAGCTAATATTTTCGGAGCCAGTAATGCTATTACTGCTCTGGATTTTGTGACTTTTTCCCAGTAAACAGCAGCGCGCATTTAATGCGCCCAATTTGACCTAATATTGAGAAACCCGGTTTGCGAACAAACCGGGTTTCTCAATATTTAATTCGAGATTTGAGATTGGATATCAAATCCGGTAGCATCGGAATTATTACCCAAAGCCAGGACACGGCACTGCCGTGTCCCTACAATTAATCACGGTAGGGACACGGCACTGCCGTGTCCTCTATATGATTCCGGTGCAACCGGAATTGATATCATATCAATTCCGGTTGTATCGGAATAATTTAACCGCAGAGAACGCAGAGGGCGCGGAGGCAGAGAATAGAGAGATGAATGATTCCGATGCTGACGGAATTGATATGAGATTTAAGATTTCACAATCCTCCATCTAATTTAATTTCACATCGATTACCAAGGACTACCAATCATTGTAAAAGCAGACCAAAAATAGGGATGAGTGAGATTTTGTGCAGCGAAGCTATCTTCCCCTAATGAGTTCCCGTTCCCCGTAGGGGTTCCCGAAGGGTAGGGTAGGGAATCGCCATTACCTGCCATTTCTCGGATGGCTTGCTGGCTATTTTGCCCTCCCCGTTTGGCTGCAACAAAAGGGCCCCACAAGACTCCATTTTCGATCCGAACTTGACCTTGGATCATAGCAATTTGCGCTGCTCTGAGAGCTTCAGCTTTGATCGGAGCTGTTTTTAATTGATGGTAAAACTCGCTCATCAATGCTAACGTACCTTCATCAGAAACATACCACAAACTCGCTAAAGCCGACTTAACTCCTGCTTGAAATGCCAAGCCAGCAAAACCCATTTCCGTTGTCTCATCTCCGAGTGCTGTGCGGCAAGCTGATAGTACCAATAACTCCACAGGTGGATTGTTCCACCCCAAATTTCTGAGTTGATCTAATTGCAGTTTTCCATCCCACAGTTGAATAAAAGAGTTGCTCGCTGCTCCCGGTTTAAACTCGCCGTGAGTTGCTAAATGAATTATTTGATAAGGATTTCTACTGCGTTGGAATTTCAGGTTGTTCAGGGTAAATTGTTCGTTCAAGAAAGATTTCCCCTGCCACAAATCTACAATAGTAGATAGTTCTATTGGCACTGCTGGTAGGGGATCTAACCGATCGAATTGAGCGGCTCCCATTGCTAAAACAGAGGCATTTTGTAGCGATACATAGCGGGTATCGTTCAACAGTTGACAGTTGACAGTTGACAGTTGACAGTTTGAGAGCAACCTCTACCTAGAAGGAAGAGGATTGGAGTAATGAATAGTCTGATTTTCATTTCTCCCTCAAAGGGTTCCGGCTTTCAACCAATTCTTTCTGGTAAGGGAAATAGCGGGTATTAGACTGAGAGAATATTTTTCGACCAGGAATTGTTTGCCGTCATAAAGAGCAGATAAGGGGAGACTCCGCAAACCGGTATCCAGTGAAAATAACAGCGTATTGATATTTTGTTCCTGCAAGTCTGTTTCTAAAGGTGCAATCAGCAAACTATAAAGTTTTTGAGCGGATGCTTTGTAGCTGGTGGTGTTCAGATTCCCAGGATTCAAGATTTCTGCGCGGAATTCCGTTGCTAGTTTGATGATGCTCTCCCGATTGGCTTCCGGTACGGTTTTTCTAATCGCCGAACCTTCGGGAGAGAACAGTAATAATTCTACTCGATCGCTAAATAAGTTAATATAAATAATTGCCGATCTCTTGCCTGTTTGCGAGGCAACTTTGAGCAAAGTTTCGCGGATATTTTCAGCGCCGAGATTGGGATTGGTAAAGCCATTCCCAAAATAATCAGCATATTTCTCAGCTCGGTTTCCATCTAAAGATAGCATGGAATTGATGTTAGCAATTGCCTGCATATTTGCCGAAGGATTCGCTACACCACTGGGAATATTCGGGACGCCGGGGGGCAGATTCTGCCCGAGGCGGGCCCGCATTTGAGTTATATTGGGCGCAGCGGACATCGGGGGATTCCCGGGAAGATTGCGAGCATCAATTACCTGAATGTTGGGAGCCAGTGTTGGAGCTTTGTTAGGATTAATCTGTTGGTTGATAATAAAATTTGGCTGGCTACTGGTAAAAATGGAAGTGCGATCGATATTCCCATTTATCGGCAGGTTATTAATAATCTGGCGCGCAGACAACAGCTCCATATTATTCATCATTGGCACGGAAAAACCTCTAGGAATAAGCTGTTGATTTATAGGAAAATTTGGCTGGATATTGGGTGCCAGAGCATTTTGCAGATTGTTACCCTGTTTCACAATTTGAGCGGCTAAATAGGGAGGAACCTGAATATTATTAGGAAGATAATTTAAATTACCCGTATTCGGTTGTGGGGACATCACAACATTAGTATTATTAGGAGTGACATTGAGATTTGCGGTATTAAGCTGTGGAGGCATATCGTCCTTATTGTCATTAACAGGCGGATTGGGATTGCTCGTATTAGTAGTTTGTGGAGCGCTGGCGCCATTATTAGTATTAGCAGCCGGATTGGGATTGTTGGTATTACTAGGTTGTGGAGATGTTTGAGCTGTCCCGCTGTTATTTTGTCTTAAATTATTAGGAGGGAGAGTTTGCGAGGCAGATCTGGTTAATTGAACGCTACCGTCACTATTAACAGCAACATCTGAAGCATTATTAACTTTTTCACCCTTACCTGTCAGCAATTCGGGAAGAGTTGCAGATGAGTTTTCGCTGGATGTATTGGGATTTTCCCCTTGAGAATTCAATGCTTGGCTGCTGACTTCTATACTGAGCAAATATCCTGGTTGGCTGATACGGACAACACTTGGGCTTGTTACTGAAAGGATGTTAATTGTACCTCCCAGTGCTGTAACTTGACCTGTATTTGTAACCCTGCCACCGAGTAAAGTTATATTTTCCCCTGGTTTTACCGCCAAGTTGCCGCGATTCACAATGCTGGCAGGTGTCACATCCGAAAATACAAAACTGCTGGGATTTCCTGTTAAATTCAGATAGTTGTTAGAACCGATCGCGTTCAAAAAATTATTGCCAAAACCCATGCTATTAGCAGTGGTAGCAGTAAAGGATGCGGGTACATTTAACTGAGAATTACTGCCAAAAATAATACCCGCTGGATTGATTAAAAACAAATTGGAATTGCCACCGCTAACTTGGATCGAGCCATTAATTATAGACGGTTCTCCGCCAACAACTCGCCCTAAAATATTTTGGATGTTAGGATTGGAAATAAAATTCGCTGTTTGATTTTTGTTCAAGCCAAACCGTTGGAAACTCTGGAAAAGATTAACCCCATCTCCCGATAGTTGACCACCGCTAATATCGATTCGATTTCCTTGAGGGACGATGGTAGTACCGGTGCCGTCATTCGCGGGGATAACCGATTGCCCGAAAGCAGCCGTTTCCCCGAGGAATAAGCAAAATGATAAAATTAAAAACAGCTTTTTTGCTTGACTTTTTGCTTGATTGTTGGCGATTTGGTACAGTAAAATCATTATCCAGAACCTTCCACTACTAAACAAACATTTCCGGGCATCCAGTCGCTGACTAATTTAGAGATTGTCTCGGCTAGATCGAAGTCTTGTTGTGTCAGCGCCTCTGCATCGTGAGTTGTGAGACTTATCGTGACGCGGTTGTAAGCAATAGCAATATCGGGATGGTGGCCAGCTTTTTCTGAGGGGGAAATCAGACAATTTACAAAACTGACAGCTTCGACAAAATTTTTAAATTCGTGCGTATATTTAATAGTTTTACCTTCTCTAGTCCAATTAGGCAAATTTTGCAAGCGCTGAGAAACTTCCTTTTCGCTTAAGGGTTTGAGTTTGCTATTTTCATAATTTTGTGCTACGAATTTAGAGGATATTGAGCGATAAGCGGGTGCAACCTGTTCGGCTGTTGGCGGGATTCTATCAGACGAAGCAAGAAGCAAGAAAGACGAAGCAAGAAGGAAGAGGCAAGAAGGAAGAGGCAAGAGGAAAGAAGGAATCAGGAAGTTTAGCAATGATTTTGTAATCGATGTCAGTGATTGAAGGAAGATGCAAGAAGCCAAAAAGACGAAGGAAGAGGGAATCAGGAAGTTCGGCAACGGATTTTGTAATCGATGTCAGTGATTGAAGGAAGATGCAAGAGGGAATAAGTAGGCTGCGTCGCTACAAGAATTCTGGCTATTTACAATTATGGCATAGCGGCGCACCTTACTAGGATACTCTCTCGGAAATGACGATCGCAACTAATGACTGCTGACTAATGACTAACAGACATCTTCAATAACTCTCAATATCTTTCCCCGCTTGGTTTCTGGCGGTTGGTGCTTTAAGGGATCGATCGCCAGAAACCAACGCTTCAATACTACAAACCGTTTTTTAAGTAACCGGACACAATTAATTGCACAATCAAAGGCCAGAAATTACTAATTTACAAGCTTGGCGAGCGATCGTAGTGTAATTAATTTTATCATTAATAAATAAAGGTACGTAGTTGGGCTTGAGCCTCCTTTATCTATACGTCTAAAGAGGGCTGAAGCCCAACTACGTACCTATCTCTCTCTCCCCATAATAAAACTACCATGCTTCGATCGGGGGATGCGAGGGGATCTCTTGAAATTTCTTATTCAAAGCGTATTGCAAAAACAATCTTAGTGAGAAAGGCAAGTCCGCATCCAAGAGAGGACTAAAGTCCTCACTACAAACCCAACTAATGTTTGTTTAAAAAATCTAATCCTAAAAAAATAGCTGCGATGCTTCCAGCTACACAAATTTCTCGATTGGTTATTTTCAACAAAACTTCTGAAATGGGTACTAAAACTACTTCAATATCTTCTGTAATATCCAATTTAATTTGGCTGGCAAGCTTGACATTTTTACCAAGGTATAAGTAAATAGAATTAGTGTCTTTTACGGGATTGTCGTATAAAACTGCTAGTTCCAAAATTTCTTCAGCAACATATCCGGTTTCTTCAGCCAGTTCTCGGGCGGCAGCAGCTTTGCCACTTTCTTCGGCAGGATTGAAACTCCCAGCCGGGAGTTCGAGTAAAATTTCGCCGACGCCATGCCTGTATTGACGCACACATACAAGTTCTTGCTGTTCTGTTACCGCAAATATTAGGGCGATATTGGGTCGGACATTAATAAAAAAGTCGTCGATAATTTGTCCGCTTGGCAATTCTATTTCATCTTGTCTGACTTGACACCACTTGTGGTTAAGCACGAAGCGCGATCGCAGTAATTTCCATTTAGTTAAATTTTTCATATTATTGAATTCTTCATAAAACGCGCACGACTAATCTTTCTTCGGCTGCTTGTGGTGTAACACTGTTCTGATCGGAGATTATTACACGGAAATTCAATGAAAAATAGACACTCTTGTTTGCTTCGTTCCTCTCTTCGGACAATCTTGGTTGAAGGGTAAGGAAAAGAAAAGAAGGATGAATGCGTATCTGTTGGCATTCGGGATTAGGCAGAAAGTGTTAACTTCCAATTTTTCAATTACCCATTAATGCTAAACTTTCAGCGTTAAGCTACCCTTGCGGTTAGTTGTACTGCCGATCGCACATATCCCGATCGCAAATCGCCCGCAACACCTCTACCAAAAAAAATTATCCTCAAAGCTAGTTAAAATCTCAACTTTTACACAGCCATGCAATACAAAAAATTACCGCTGAAATTTTGGACAGACTTAGACCAACTGACTGCTAAGTGTCTGGTACGCTCATTTTTAGGCTCTGTGTCGATCGCCCTGAGCATAGCAGCAACCACCACAGTTGCGACACTCCAAATCGCACAGCAACCAGCCAATGCTTCTACAGTCACGAGTTGGCGGTTCGATCCAGCTACAAATCAGCTAGAAATTACTCTCCCAGAGGGCAAAACTCCCACCTATTCCCTACTCAACCCGTCTCAAATTGCTGTGGATTTGCCCAATACTCCGATCGCCGTTGATGCAACTCAACTATACCCGCAAGGCAATGTGCGTTCCGTGGCGATAATTCAACTGCCATCAGGAAACGCGAGAATTTTGGTAAATTTGGCTCCCGGAGTGGCTTTCAACGGTGAACAAATTAAATTTCAAAGAGTCGGGGTAGAAAATCGCTGGGTGTTGCGTCCCTCGATCGAGCCTGCTTCCTATCAAGCAACTCTCGAAACCCAAACACCGCCTGCAATCCCAGTACCACCTAATCCGCAGTCAGCCGATTCTAACTCAACTCCTGCCAAAGCGTCTGTCCAACCTGCCTCGGCTGAGGTTATAACTTACGAGCAAAACTCTTCGGGGATGTCAACTCCAAACGACCAAATCCGACCGATAAATGTGCCTTTGGTCAGGGTTCCGGTTAACAGACGGCAGGGGGTAAGTTCTGCCCCTGTACGCCGTCCTGCTGCTTCCTGGGAGCGGATTATCGATTTTGGTCAACCGCTTCGCTAATACTCGCTTGGAGTCGATCGGTACGCCTCTAATCATCGATTTAGCGGACAAGAGTGGAAAACCCATACATATAACCATCATTGCGGTGAACAGTTTTGCAGTATTTGTGACGC
>NZ_JAEQCE010000055.1:0-67272 GCF_020738665.1 Microcoleus sp. PH2017_08_TRC_O_A | reverse complement strand
ACGAGGTTTATACCGTTCTGCTCAGAAATCAATTCTGAATGCAGATGTTAACGGTGCGGCAAACATCATTAGGAAATCAAAAGTAGCCATAGACTCAATAGTTGAGCGAGTGGGTAGCGGGTTACTGACTAACCCTTTAAGAATTAAACTTTGGGCGGATTCATCCCCCAAAGTTTGTCCTTAAGAATCCCCGCGTCTTCAGACCGGGGAGTGTCAATAATCAATTTTAGGCCAGATTTGTGGCAACAAGCTGATACTAATCACTTCTTAAAGTTAATCGGGATCGTCTTTGATAAGGAGCCAAAATAATGCCCAGTGCAGTACCAATTATTATAGTTGAGCCAACGCCAACGCCAACGCCGGAGACAACGCCAACGCCGACGACACCAACACCGACGACGCCGACACCGACGACGCCGACACCGACGACGCCGACACCGACGACGCCAAGGCCTTCCGACGACACATTGGGCGGCATAGACGACACATTGGGCGGAGGAAAAGGTACCGTACCCTCAATCATCGGGGGCGTACTTCGGGGAACAGAAACCAACGACTCGTTAGTTGGCAGTCCCGGCCCCGACGTGATTTCCGGGCTGCAAGGCAACGACAACCTGCAAGGATCTAGTGGCGATGATTTAGTTTTTGGCAATGATGATGAGGACGTATTGTTTGGTGGCCCCGGCAACGACGTGCTCGACGGCGGTTCAGGACTCGATACCCTGTACGGAGGCAAAGGCAGCGATTCCCTCGACGGGGGAAATAACCCCGATTTGTTGTACGGCAATGACGGCAACGATACGGTAATTGGAGGCGAAGGCAAAGATACGACTTACGGCGGCAAAGGCAGCGACAGCTTGCGCGGTGGGTTGGGCGACGACAGCTTTTTGGGCGATCGCGGCGATGACGTTCTCTGGGGCGATCAAGGTAATGACTCGCTCTTCGGTGGCGAAGGCGAAGACTTGCTATTTGGCAACGAAGGAGGCGACTGGCTCTACGGCAATGGCGGCGCGGATACCATTTTTGCAGGTGACGGCGATGACATCGTGTTCGGCGGTGCTGGGGACGACATCGTGGACGGTGGTGCTGGCAACGATATTCTTTGGGGCGAAGCAGGCAAAGACATAGTAGCAGGAGGCGAAGGGAGAGATGTCTTCGTTATCGGTACCTTCAGTACCCCCGGTGGCAGCAGCAGCAACGGCACTAACCCAGCATTTCTCACCACAGGCGGCCCGGATATCGCCGATGCTGATATTTTCACAGACTTTCGCCAAGGTGAAGATGCGATCGGGCTGAGCGGCGACCTCAAGTTTGAAGATTTGGTAATCTTCCAAAGCACCGACAGCAAAGCCGGCAGCACCATTATTCGCAACGGCGTCAGCGGCGACTTTTTAGCAGTATTGCCCGGAGTAGACAGCAGAACCTTGGGACGCAGCTCATTTGTAATTGCCCCCATAGTTCCAGGCAGCGCCACCCCACTACCAGCTCCGACGCCGACTCCGAGTCCGACGCCGACTCCCACACCGACGGCAAGTCCGACTCCCACACCAACTCCGACACCGAGTCCGACTCCCACACCCACAGACACTCCGACTCCCACAGACACTCCGACGCCGAGTCCGAGGCCAATCTTCCCCACGCCGACGGCAAGTCCGAGTCCAACGCCGACGCCGACAGGAAGCCCGACACCGACAGGAAGTCCGACGCCGACAGGAAGTCCGAGTCCGACACCTGTCAATCAGCTTCCAGTCGCAGTTAACGACAACTTCACCACGGTTTCAGGTCAAGGTCTCAGTTTCAATGTTTTGTTGAACGACACCGATGCGGACAAGAACCCTCTGACTGTTACGACTTTTACCCCAACAGCCAAAGGAACTCTGACTCCCTTGGGCGGCGGCGACTTCCAATACACCCCAAATGCTGGCTTCTCTGGTTCTGACAGCTTCAGCTACTCGATCTCAGACGGCAACCGCGGCACTGCTCAGGCAACAGTAACTATCAACGTCAGCAACCCCCCACAGCTAGTTATTAACGATGGTGTGGTGGTTGCCAAAAGTGCTCCTACTCAGACAATCACCGCCGCCGATTTGTTGGTGACAGATCCCGACAACCCTCCATCGGAAATTGTTTACACGATTACTAAAGCCCCCGACGCTACCAGAGGTTTTGTGCAAAGGGGCACCACATTTCTCAACGTGGGCGGCAAATTTAGCCAAGACGATGTCAACAACAACATTGTCAAATACAACTTGTTAGCAGGAGGTGGCAGCGACAGTTTCACGTTTACAGCCTCCGACGGGTCTTCAAAGATCGGGCCGGCATCCTTCAGCATTACGGTGGTAGATAATATTGTCGATCGCACCGCACTTCCTGCCAGCAGCTTTACAGGCAGCAACATCAGCGACTACATCATCGGCGGGGCAGGCAACGATACCATCTCAGGCGGTGCCGGGGACGACATCATCGACGGCAGGGGCGGCGACGACTTTGCATTCGGTGATGCAGGCAATGACTCGCTGCTGGGTTCGATCGGCAACGACAACCTCGACGGCGGACTGGGCAACGACACCATCAATGGCGAAGATGGCATAGATTCGCTAGTTGGCGGACTGGGCAACGATTTGATGTTCGGCGGCAATGACAATGACATCATCTCGGGCGGTGACAACGGCGACACCATTGACGGCGGCGCTGGGAATGATTCGATATTGGGAGAAGCCGGCGAGGACTCGATACTTGGAGGCAGCGGCACCGACACATTATTGGGTGGAATTGGCGATGACTCGATCGAGGGCGGTGCCGGCGACGACATCCTCGATGGCAGCATCGGCAGAGACTTGCTCGATGGCGGTATCAATAACGATTCGATCTCCGGCGGCGATAGCGAAGACACCATTTTAGGTGGAGAAGGCAGCGACACCGGACTCGGAGGTGCGGGCAACGACTACATATTAGGCGAGGGCGGCGGCGACTCCCTGTTGGGCGAAGCGGGCGACGACACTGTAGACGGCGGCGCCGGTAGCGACTGTCTCAGCGGCGCCTTCGGCAACGACTTGGTATTGGGTGGCGATGACAATGACTCGCTTTCCGGCGGTGCGGGCAATGATATTTTGGGCGGCGGGAACGGTTCTGACTTGCTCACCGGCGATGCTGGTAATGATTTCTTCTACTACGAAACTCCGAGTGAAGGTGTAGATATCATTACTGACTTTAATGCTAATGGCACCGGCACCGACAGATTCTTGTTCAGGTCGTCAAATTTCGCAGGTTTAACAAACTCGGGAACTACTAACGATTTCACCAGTTTTATCGTCAGGAATATCGGCAGTGGCGGCGACAACATCAGCAAGCAAGAAGTAATTTTGTTTGAATCTAAATTTGACAACGCTCAAGCAATCAATGCAGTGTTGAAGAATCAAAACGGTTCGAGCAAAACTGGAGCTTTCTTCGTGTACCTGAACAATACTTTTAACCAGTATGTTCTTGGCTTTGACCCGAATGTGGCAGACGACAGTCTCCCAGCTTTCGATTTGGCAGTGTTGAATTCTATTCCTACAGTGCCGGGAGCTCTTAGCACCGTCATTACTGCCTCTGACTTTAAGTTTATCTAGTCGTTTTTGAGTAGCGTCGCAAGGAGTCCGAAAAATGCCCAGTGCAGTACCAGTAATTATTATACCGGAGACCACTCCTACGCCGTCGCCGGGGACAACTCCGTCGATGACGGGGACTTCTCCGTCGATGACGGGGACTTCTCCAACGATGACGGGGACTTCTCCGTCGATGACGGGGACTTCTCCGTCGATGACGGGGACAACTCCGTCGATGGCGGGGACAACTCCGACGATGACGGGGACAACTCCGTCGATGACGGGGACAACTCCGACGATGATGGGGACAGGCCCGGGGATTTCGATCGTACCGGTGCCTCGACCAACTCCGACCGTACCCACGCCTCCCCCACAGCCGCTGTTTGTCGATGGTGTAGTTGTCGCCAATGACGGGAATAACTATTTAATCGGCAGCTTGTTCAACGACACGATTTCCGGGCGCGACGGGGACGACACGATTCTGGGTCGGGACGGGGACGATATCATCAGGGGCGAAGACGGTAACGATTCTCTCAATGGTGGCGCTGGTAAAGATATCGTTGAAGGCGGACGCAGTAATGACACCGTGCGGGGCGGCAAAGGCGATGACTTGGTTTCTGGCGACCAGGGCAACGATGCAGCTTTTGGCGACCAGGGCAACGATGTTGTCTTGGGTTCGGAAGGCAACGATACGCTGTACGGCGGTAAAGGCAATGACTGTCTGCGCGGAGGTGCGGAAGACGACCTGATTTTTGGCGACAAGGGCAGTGACACTGTTTTTGGCGACACGGGCAATGACTGCCTGATCGGCGCTGCGGGCAATGATATTCTTTTGGGCGCCGACGGTGGGGATGTCATCAGCGGCGGTGTTGGTAACGATACTGGTGAGGGTGGCGAGGGTGATGACCTGCTATTTGGAGGAGATGGCAATGATGCTCTGTCTGGAGATGCTGGGGATGATATTCTGACGGGCGATCGCGGGTCTGATACTCTGACAGGAGGCGAGGGTTCGGATATCTTTGTTCTCGGTAGGGTGGGTACGTCGGTTTCTAGTAGCGGGTTTCTGACTACTGGCGGCCGCGAGATCGGTGATGCTGATTTAATCAGAGATTTTAAGGCAGGAGATTCGATCGGCTTGGCTGGAGGTCTGAACTTTACACAGTTAAACATCTTCCAGGGTCAAGGCTCGAATTCTAGCAACACGATTATTCAGGACAAGCAAACTGGCGAATTTTTGGCGGTGTTGGTTGATGTGCGACCTGGTTCGCTAGATGAATCTAGGTTCACTACGGCTCGAATACCGCGCGTAGAAGATAATCCCTTTACTATTCAGGGAACAAGTGTTTCTCCGACACCGAGGGGGACAAGTCCTTCTCCAACTCCGACGGGGACAACGGCTTCTCCAACTCCGACGGGGACAACGGCTTCCCCGACACCAACGGGGACAACGGCTTCCCCGACACCCTCAACGGGGACAAAACCTGTTACGACACCGCCACCGACGGGGACAACTGCTTCTCCAACTCCGGCAACAAGTCCGACTCCGGCAACAAGTCCGACTCCGGCAACAAGTCCAACTCCGGCAACAAGTCCAACTCCGGCAACGAGTCCGACTCCGGCAACAAGTCCGACTCCGGCAACAAGTCCGACTCCGGCAACAAGTCCGACTCCGGGGACAAGTCCGAGTCCGACTCCATCGCCATCACCGGGGACAAATCCGAGTCCAACTCCGTCGCCGGGGACATTACCGACACAGGTTCCGAGTCCGACTCCATCACCGGGGACAACTCCGAGTCCGAGTCCTTCTATAGTCCCGACTCCAACTGCGACAACCCCAACTCCTCCGCCTTTCGGTGGTGGGCCAGTTCCGCCGAGTTTTACCACTCCGACTCCTAACGAACTGCCGATCGTCGAAACTGGTAAAACGCTGACAGCTTTGCAGAATTCGCCTCTGTCTCTAAGTATTTCGCAGCCGACAGATCCAGAGGGCCAACCATTGTCGATCGGAGTAATCGGAGTGCCCAATCCGAATTTCGGTCAAGTAGTTGTCGGTACAACTCCGATCGCCCTGAACCAAAAACTGACAGTTCAGGAATTACTCGGCCTGCAATTCCAACCTAAAACTGATGTAATCGGGTCAGCCGGTTCCTTCAGCTACAGCGTAGCGGACGATCAAGGTGGCACGGCGGCAGCCTCAGTTGCGATTAACATCAACTCTTTCAATACATCGTCAACCCTTCCGACTAGCCTGCCGCCGGTGCTTGGCGATGACGGCATCGTATTTACGAATACGAATAATCTGCTGCCGACATTCATCGACGTACTCGCCAACGATTCCAGCCCGCAGAAAGGGCCACTCAGCATTATCAATGTCGGCACGCCAAAACTGGGCATAGCTGTGAATCTCGGCACTCAGGTGCAGTTCATCCCCGGCAACGTAGCGGGTACAACTACTTTCACCTACAGCGTCAGCGACGGATTCGGGACAATTCCGGGCACAGGTACGATCGCCGTTTCCATCTTGGCGGCTGATAGCGGGCCTAACAAATTGGTTGGTGGTTCTTTGCCGGACAATTTGAACGGTTTTGCAGGGGCAGATACTGTTGACGGCCAAGGCGGCAACGATACGATGAACGGCGGTTTGGATAACGACGTGCTCGTAGGCGGCCTGGGTGCAGATACCATGACGGGTGGCGGTGGTAGCAATCAATTCCGCTATACCAGTCCTGCGGATGGCGGGCTGGCCTTTGATGCGGCTTCTTCGGCGGCCATCAATGCTGCGATCGCCGCCGGCGGATACGATGTGATTACTGATTTTACCGGTCTCGGTGTGCCGATCGCCGATCAGTTTAACTTTGCCCCCGGATTCGGGAATCTCAGTAGTGGCACCCTAGTTCTGCTGAACGTGCAGACAACTGTTTCTGCAAATATTCTAGGAGGAAGTGCATTCTTGTTTGCCTACGATTCCGGCGGCAATACTTACATCATTTATGACGGCAATGGCAACAACCTCGCCGGCAACGATTCTCGCATTTTGGCGAAGTTAAATGGTGTAACAGGGGTTTCTTCTCTTTCGGGATTTGACTTCACGTTTATCTAGGAATAGATAGAAGACGCTCGCGGTTGAAACCGCCTCTATACAAACAAAACCCACCTCCGTGGGTTGAAGAGTAGAACAGCGGGCTGTTGAAATTACGTTATTTTCTTCAGTCCGCGGAGGCGGACTTTGTTTGTGTAGACGCGGTTTCAACCGTACGTCCTATCTAAATCGGATTTTCATCAGAAAAAAGTCCCAATAAAGGGCCGAGAATCGCGCCAAAAACAAAGCCGCCGGCATGAGCCCAATAGGCAACTCCCCCGGATTCCATGCCCACACTTGCCGGCGCATTCAAGGAAGCCAAGCCGCTCAATGCTTGCTGTGCAAACCAAAATCCGAGAAAGAAGAAAGCGGGAACTCTGACTGTAGTAATAAAAATGCCCAGAGGTAGTAAAGTAAGAACTTTGGCTTGGGGATATCTGAGAATGTATGCGCCCATCACGCCTGCGATCGCGCCGCTAGCGCCCAGGGAAGGAATAGCCGATGATGAGGAAAAATACCACTGAGTTAGTGATGCTAAAACGCCGCAAGTAAGGTAAAATATTAAATATTTTACGTGTCCTAAACGGTCTTCTACGTTGTTACCAAAAATCCACAAAAATAACATATTTCCGGCAATGTGGAGAAAGCCTGCGTGCAGGAATTGCGAGCTAATTAGTGTCGTCCATTCGGGAAATGGCGAAACTGGCAGAGACACCCGACACATATTGCTTAACTGGCAAGGAACGACCGCCCAAGAGTAGAAAAATTGCGTTAATTGGCGATCGCCCAAACTGAGTTCGTACAAAAATACTAATACGTTTGCAGCAATCAGCCCGAAGGTAACGTAGGGAGTGATACTGGTGGGATTGTCATCGCGTAAGGGAACCACAGTTTTTTTCTCCTCAACATCAAAATATTGGCAACACGATATCGTATTTGCAGGCCAAAAGTCTTCTGTCGGAAGGAAGAATTTATTAGGATTAGTCAGCAGTCATTAGTTATTAGTCAGTTGGTTGTCTCTAGAATTTATCTATTGTCAGGATTGCCGTAAATCATTTGGGAAACTTTGGGGGGGGTGTCTCCGATGTGAAAAGCGCGGGCTGTTTCTTCGATCGCGCGATCGGCATTTGTGACTCGCTCGAATTGGCGTTTGTGCTCTGCCCAAGATTCGACAATTATCGTTTCTACAAAGCGACTGGGATGGGATAAATCTTGATACAATCCCCACTGAATCGCCCCGTCGCGCCGGCGAGTGCGGCTGACTGCTTCCATTGCTTGTTGGAAACTATTTGCATCTGCCGGATCTATACAGTATTCTAAAGTAATCAACACCGGGCCGTCGTTGGGACTTGGCTCAAAAGAATGGGCGGGCTGCTGCCAGTGTAAGGAAGATGTTAAATCCATTTTTTCTGCACATCTGAGACGGTAGCGTGTGGCGAGGGCTGTAGTTGCGATCGCCCCAACTCCTGCCATGTTTAAACTAACAGAAATTCCTGCTTGCTGGGCAATGATTCCCCACAGCAAACTCCCGAAAGTCATGCTGCCTTGAAATACTAACAAATATGTCGCTAATGCTCTTGCCCGCACCCATGTAGGAACGGCTGTTTGAGCAGCTACATTCAAACTTACCATCACTGTCAAAGACGACAATCCCACCACCAGCATCGCCGCGCATACTGCATAGAAATTGCGCGCATAACTCAATACCAGCATCATTGTTCCAAACACCGCCGATGCGGCTGCTACCGACAAATCAGTCGAAATTCGCTGCCGGATTTTGGGCAAAATAAATGCTCCGGCTAACCCACCGATTCCCCAAAAACCGAGAATTATCCCGTATCTAAAAGCATCTAAACCTAATTCTCGGCGACCCAAAAGTGGCAGCATGGCAAACAAAGCGCTGGCAAAGAAAATATATGCCCCAGCGCGGATCAGGACTGCTTGAAAAGGTGGAGAATAGCGCACGTAGCGGATTCCGGCTTGCATTGCGCCGATAAATCTTTCTGCGGGTAAAGCTGTTTCTTGGGGCTTTCTCTGCCACGTATAAATGACTAGAATGACTCCGATAAAGGAAGCTGCATTCAGCAAAAAGACGAAGCCTGTTCCGGCGGATGCGATGATAATTCCTGCTAAAGCGGGGCCTACGGATCGCGATAAATTGATGACAATTCCGGTCAATGTTACGGCTGACGGCAGTTGTTCTTTGGCAACTAATTCGGGGGTAATTGCTTGCCAGACTGGCATATTTACCGCGCTGCCGATGCTCATCACAAAGGTTAATGTTAGGAGTATCCAGGGAGTTGTGAGGTTGGCAACGGTGAGAATTCCCAAAAGTGCTGCGGCGGCAAGCATCCAGCCTTGGGTGAATAATAGCAGGCGGCGTCTGTCAACTACATCGGCGATCGCGCCGGCGGGCAGCGCTAGCATGAAAAATGGCAAGCTGGATGCTGCTTGCATCATGGCAATTAGCAGGGGCGACGGGGATAGGGATGTCATCAGCCAGGAGGCCCCTACATCGTGCATCCAGGTGCCGATGCTGGAAACTCCCGAGGCCAGCCAGAGAGCTCGAAATACGGGCTGGGCTAGGGGACTCCACATTGAGGCGGGCTTTGGTGCGGTGGCGCTCATGTTTGGATAGGGAGAGTTTGCGATCGAACTTTATCTTACATCACCTGAAATTATTGTTTTTTTAATACCATGACTAAAGCCCCTCCTTCTTGACAAAATCATCAAAATTAGGCTAATCTCAAAACGTCGAGCGAGACGACTGGTCTAGTAACATTGTTTATGAGTGGAAAAGTTGCCATCAAAGAAGATACCAAACTGGCTCTGATTAAAGCAGGGCGACGAATCATTGTGGAAAAAGGATACAATCACGCCGGAATTCAGGAAGTTTTGCAAGCGGTAGGGGTTCCGAAAGGCTCTTTCTATCACTTCTTCAGTAGCAAAGAAGAATTCGGTTTGGCAATCATCGAGTACGATTCCCAAATGCACGATCGCATTGTCGAACAGTATTTAGGTGATATCAATCTCACTCCTCTGAATCGGCTGAAGCGTTATTTTACCTTTAAGTTAGAGGAATTTGAAACTCTGCAATACCGAGAAGGCTGTTTGTTTGGCAATCTCAGCCAAGAAATGGCCGATCAAAACGATCGCTTTCGCCTGCGGTTGCAAGAAGCTACGGATCGCTGGCGAGATCAGTTTGCTGAGTGCATTGAAGCTGCCCAAACTGCGGGTGAAATCTCCAAAAACCAAAAGGCTCAAGACTTAGCAGAGTTTTGTTTAAATAGTTGGGAAGGTGCTTTGTTGCAAATGAAACTGAGCAAAAGTGATGCTCCGCTGAAGAACTATATTCAGTTTATGTTTGGGATGATTTTAAAGTAGCTCAAAAAGTTGAACGATCGCTGGATCTGTCTCAATTCAACTTGTCCGCAAGTTTGGCAACATACAGCAAATTCCACATTTATGAAGTACACTCGCTCCCCGTAGGGACACGGCACTGCCCAAGGCGTGTCAACTTAAGCCTGAAAGCCTTGATAAATGTCGTTTTTACCATAGTCCAGATCCCCCTAAATCCCCCTTAAGAAGGGGGACTTTGAGTACGTTCTTGTCCCCCCCCTTCTTAAGGGGGGCTAGGTAGGGCGGTTTTATTGTCGTCAGACAAATTAGGTACGTAGTTGCGCTTCAGCGCTCCTTATAATATTAGGAAAGAGCGCTAAAAGCGCAACTACGTACCTTGGCCCAAACGCGAGCCGACATTTGAGCGATACTTTTGGTAGTTTTATATTTCCTATCCTGACAATAAAACCACCCTACTTCTTAAGGAGGGCTAGGGGGGATCTAGATTTAATAGTCAAACAGCAATCTCTGACTGGATTTGACCTTAAGTTGACACCTATGGGCTCTCGGAGTGTCCCTACACTTCACAAACCTCGAATACGCTACATATAGATCAATACGGTTTACTTAAGATTGTCATTGCGAGGAACGAAGCAATCTCAGTATCTATTTTTCATAGGGTTTTACCCCAGGGCAGTCTTAAGTAAACGGTATTGAATTATATTACCCACAATGAGGAAACCACACTGCCGTTTCCCTGCAATTAATCGAGGTAGGGAAACGGCAGTGCCGTTTCCTCCGTTTATATCATCCCGATGTAACCGGAATTGATATCAGGAATATTTTTATGTTTTATCCTCAGATTTCTATGAAAACTCCGACACTTTCTACAGCCATTATGCTAACCGCACACAAAGCATAAATTCCCGTTCCTACCGTTACTTGTACGGTGTCTGCATTGATGATTTTGATGAGTTTCCAGCTATCACCATTCTTTTGATAAAGCGTCCAAGAACGGATGTTTTTATCGGCGGGATTTTTCCACTGCAAAACATTGCTATTCCCCACTTTTTGTACTACCACTGATACTGGAGGGGCCGGCGGCTTTCCATTTTGCCAAGGCATCGCGGGAACGAGTGCGGGTTGCGCGTATGTAGTGGATTTAAAATTATCGTAGATTTGCTGGCGGTTGTCGCTAAATGCTTTCATGCTGAAGAAAACATTGCCTAAAGCTAAGCTGTCTTTAGAGTTGCGCGTAATCTCAATTTGATTGTTTATTTCCTGCACAGTCCACTTGTTGCCGTCAAGTCTTCCTAAGTTGTTTCCTACATAAATATGTCGGTTTTGGGGGTTGTTTTCTAGCCACCATTCCAGCAACATTGGATAGCTTTGAGCTGTTTGATCGATGCGCCAGTAAAGTTGAGGATTTAGATAATCTACCCAACCTGATTCTAACCATTTTTTGGCGTCGGCATAGAGTGTTTCGTAGGCGTCTAAACCGCGACTTTGTGGTGGTTGTCCGGGTCGATAAATACCGAAGGGACTGATGCCGAATTTTACGTTGGGTTTGACTGTTTTAATTCCTTGTCCGAGTCTTCTAACTAATTTGTTGACATTTTCGCGGCGCCAGTCTCCTAAACTCATTTGGCCGCCTCTAGAAATATAACTATTGTAAATCTTGCTGTCGGGAAATTCTTGACCGTCAATGGGATAGGGATAGAAATAATCGTCGAAGTGAACGCCGTCTATATCGTAGCGCTTAACTACATCTAAAATTACGTTGTAAGTCTTGTCTAAAACTAAATCAATTCCCGGATCCATCCACAAGTCGTCGCCCCACGGATAAACGCATTCGGGATTGGTAACTGAGAGGTGCGGGCGGACGTTGGGAGGGGTTTGAGTGGAAACTTTGGCGCGGTACGGATTGAACCAAGCGTGAACTTCGATGTTGCGTTTGTGGCTTTCTGTAACGGCAAATATTAAAGGGTCATAGTAAGGTTGCGGTGGCTTTCCTTGAGTTCCTGTCAGCCACGCACTCCAAGGTTCTAATTCTGAGGTGTAAAGGGCGTCGCCCGCAGCTCGAATTTGGAGGATAATTGCATTGAAATTCATTTCTTGCAGCCTGTCCAGGATTTTCAGGAGTTCGGCTTTTTGCTGTTCTGTTGAGAGTTTGTTGCTGAATGGCCAGTCAATATTCCACACGGATGTTATCCAAACTCCGCGAAATTCTCGCTGGTGGTTGACGTAAACTTGCGGCCTGGGAACTTTGCTGAGAACTATAATATATTGATTGTATATTTGTGGCGCTCTTTTGAGATATACTAATGCTTGATAAACCCAGGCGACTACATCGGCTCTGGTGGCGTTTCCGGCGGGATTTAATAGGTTTAAGTTGGGGGCGTTGACGACTATTTCGGATTGGGTTGCTATGACGATCGCCTTTTTGGCATAATTAGGAATTTCTGTGCTGTCTTGGTAGATGTTTGATAGAACCAGATTGCTTGTCGGTACAGCGTTTGACCCAAATATGCCGCTGACTAAGGCAACTAATGCTTCGGCCCTGGTAATCAGGCTTTCGGGTTTAAACAGGTTGTCGGGATAGCCGGAGATAAATCCTCTTTTATATGCTGCTTGAATGGCTGTGGCGGCCCAGTGGGTGGCGGGAACGTCGATAAAGGGTATGTAGGGCCGTTTGTCGGGTACGGGAAAGGCTTTGCTGACTATGGCGGCGAATTGGGCCCGGGTGAGGTTGCTGTTGGGGCGAAAAGTGCGATCGGGAAAACCGCTGATTACGGCCCTTTCTACTAAGCCATCAATGAATATTTTTGCCCAATGATTTTGAATGTCGGAAAAGCGATTTGTGCTGGAAACCATAGTTGTATTTATAATCGGGAATTGGGAATTGGGAATGGGGCATTGGGCATTGGGAATGGGGCATTGGGGAGCGGTTATTAGTTATTAGTTATTTGTTATTAGTAGCAAGTCACAAATAACTAATAACAAATAACTAATACAACTATAATTGCTATAGCAACTGTCAACTGTCAACTGTCAACCGACTACAGCAAACTGGCATTTTCGTAAAGCAGCCGGATGATATTGATGATTTTTTGTCCGTATAAAGGGTCAGAATTCCAGCGACCTGCAAGTTCGTTGACGGTGGGGGCTACGCCGCGCTTGACAAAACGAAAACGCACGTTTTCTTTAACTAAAGGTTGGTTGATTGGTTCGGTACTGGCGTAAGCTTTTAGGTGCTGAATTTGCGCTCTAATTCCTGTTCTGGCATCGGGAAAGGAAATGCCGGAATTTGTGGGGCTGACGATTCCCATGTCAGCAAAGTTGAATTGTTCTGGTTTGACTGCACCGCCAAAGTTGAGATAGTTTGTTTCTAAACACATTTGGCAAAAAGCTACGTCGTGATTGACGCCTTCTGCGGCTGCTTCTTGGACGTAAATTTGAGGTAGGTTGGGAAATATTACCAGGGCTTTGCTGTTTGTTTTGGTGAGAAATACTGTGATTTGTTGGGCGGTAGTTAAACCGCGTCCCATGATTTTTCCTACGCCGGAGAGGATATCACGGCGCGATCGCAGGGATACTGATGTGGTGGCCTGATCCCAAGTTACGGAAATGTCGCGATCGCGCAAATCGACAGCCCGCACGAATACTACTCCATTGTAGGTGATTCGGCGATCGGCTGTTTCTGGTTTAACATTGAGAGCGTCTAGAACTTCGGAAGGGACAAAAGCATTTCCGTTGACCAAAATGCCTTTGTCTTCGTGGGGCGCACCGTTGATTTGGATATTAATTAAAGGATAAACTATAGGTTTTGGTGTCGGTGTCGGTGTCGGTGTCGGTGTCGGTGCAGGTGTCGGTGTCGGTGTCGGTGTCGGTAAGGGTTTTAAAGGAGTATTGTTTAACCAAGCTTCAAGTCCGTCAGCGAGTCCGAGGGCGACATCACGGCGGCGATTTTGAATAGTTCGCAAGTCATCAATGTTAGTTAAAAAACCGAGTTCTATTAACAGCGAAGGAATATTTACGCGCCGACAGAATGCAAGGCTACCAACACCAGCTTCTGTATCTGCTCTTGCGCCACGATTCGGTATTTGTGGACACCTGCGTAAATAGCCATTTAAAATTAAATCTGCATCTGCTTTTCGTCTGGGGTTGCTACCAATATAAAACGCGCTAGCACCGCGGACTTGGGGATTAGAAAAAGCGTCTATGTGTATTTCAACCGCTACATCTCCCGGCTGAGAGCGACTATTGATCCAAGCGATACTTTCGATTAAGCTAAGAGTATCTGGTACAGAGAAGGTGTCTATACCTCGCTGCCGCAATTCAGGTACTAATAAATCCCGAGTGAGAATAAGTTCCTGGGATTCGGTGGTGCCAAATGCGATCGCCCCGGGATCGCGCACGCTGCCTTCAAACCCGCCATGCCCTGCTGAAACAAAAATAGAAGCCATTTAATAAAAATCTCCACCTTGCAGCTACTTGATGTCTGTTTTTTATGCTCGGCTTTTATTTTACCGCAAAGGCGTATATTTTATTATTGCAGCAAAAACTTGTAGTTGCGTTCTGGGTGGGGGTTCTCACCCCCGAACACAACTACAAATTTGTTAATCCGCGTGGAGATCACATTTTGACAGCGGGGCTAGTCGAAGGTTTAGGTGCCTTAATTTCCTGCGATACTGCACGGGTGCGGAAGAGTTTAGCAACGACTTGCTCGCACTTGGACAAATCCGCTTCTATCTGTGTAAAGATGTCAGTTGATACCGGATCTGTGAACTTCGCTCGCAGGTTGTTGATATCGACAACACCTGTTTGCAAATCGCCGAGAGTGCTCCGCAGCAAGAAGGTTTCATCTGTTCCTTGCACCGAGGCTTTTAATTTAGCGTATTTGTCAGCAAGTTGGGCGGGAATTGAGGGTTTTTCGCCGAAATCGCTGAGGCGGTTTTCGAGAGCGAGGATGTGTTTCTGTTTATTTTGGATCATTTCCGCCAGGAGCGATCGCAAATCGGCATCTCCGGTTTTTTCCGCATAATTCTGAAACGCTTCGCAAGCATAGCGTTCCCCTGCGAGGGCGGTATTCAAACCTTTCACAATGTCCGCTTGTGTCGAGCCGCCCCAACCATTAGCTAGTTTCCACCATTCTGCACTCGTATCAGTTTCTTCTGGCAAACCAACTGCTTTACCGCCGTAACCGAGGCGCGCTAAAATAGCGGTGGTAAATATTCCTAAATCTCCCGGTTGGCGGGAAGTAATCAAGTTACCGTCAACTACTAAAGGTTCGTTGATGTAGTTAGCTCCGGCATTAATCATGTCTGTTTTAATTGCCAAGAAACCCGTCGCATTTTTGCCTTTGAGTACGTCGGATTCAATCAAAAGTTGCGGGCCGTGACAAACAGCAGCGACTATTTTTCCTTGCTCCATCGCTTCTTTCACAAACCGCACTGTATTGGGATTTGTCCGCATGGTATCGGGAGCCATACCGCCGGGAATTACGACTGCATCAAATTCTTCTGCTAATGATTCAGTGGTAGTTCCGTCAGCTTGCTGGGCGACTTTACCATTTTTCCCTGCATACTTTTCGTTTGTCCGCGAACCGAGGACAACTACGTCAAATCCTGCTTGTTTTAAGGCGTTGTAAGGAACCAGAAATTCTGAATCTTCTACTCCATTTTCGATTAGTATGGCAACTCGTTTGGTGTTAGTTCCGTTATTTGTTGTCACAATCACTTTCCCTCAGGCTATCTTTTTATCTAAACATAAGTCACTTCTCGTTTTTTGAGCATCTGGCTAAAGTGATAAAGTAGTTATTCTTAAAAGCTGTTAAGGTGAGTCTTTAGAGATATTTTATAGTAGAGCAACACGATCAACAGTCAACAGTCAACAGTCAACAGTCAATGCACGTAAGAGGCTCCGTTAATGTCGATCGTTGTTCCGGTAGCGTGCACAGCCAAACCCGATGCTAGAAAAGCGATCGCGTTGGCGACATCTTGAGGAGGGGCGATTTTGCCGATCGGGATATCGCGCACAATCTGTGCTTCGCCACACTCCCTAATAAACTTATCCGACATTTCCGTACTCACAAATCCCGGCGCCACAGTAAAAGCCAAAATATTATCAGCCGCAAATCCTCTAGCAATGCTGCGAGTTAGAGAAACGATCGCACCTTTTGATGCAGCGTAGTGCAGATAATTCGGGTCATCGCCGCGAAAAGCAGCGCGACTTGCTATATTAATAATCGTACCAACCTTGCGAGTTTTAAAATGTAGAATTGCTTCCCGGCACAAATCAGCAACCGCAACTAAATTAACTTGTAGAGTTTGCTGCCAAGCCGACGACCAAATATCAAAATCGTCCTCGATACCAGCCGACTGCATAATCCCAGCATTATTAACTATAATATCAATATGACCGCGCCACTTTACAGCATCTTGCCACAAAAGAGAGGCCGCGTTTGGTAACATCAAATCTGCTGCTAATAAATAACAGCGATCGCCCGCCACACTTGCTGCTACCGATTCCGCCGCTTCCTGACTGCGACAGTAATGCAAAATCACCTCGGCCCCAGCATTAACAAGAGTCCGCACCGTCACTGCACCAATCCCTTTCGAGCCGCCCGTCACTAAAATTACCTTTCCAGTTAAATCAATCATTTCTCTCTCTCTTTTCTCTTTCTCTGCGCCCTCTGCGCCCTCTGCGGTTAAAAAAAATAAATCCCATTCACAAGCGAAATAGAATTTGCTATATGATAATTGTACATGATTAAATGTCCTCTTAAAAATAAATCAAAAAAATCGCCATGAAAGCAGTTGTGTTCGATCGCTACGGCAGCGTTGACGTATTGCAGTACCGAGAAGTAGAAAAGCCGATCGCCAAATCGAACGAATTGTTAGTCAGAGTTCGCGCTAGCAGCGTCAATCCCGTAGACTGGAAAATCCGGCAAGGACACCTGCAACTACTTACAGGATTTAACTTTCCTCGAATAATCGGTTCCGACATCTCGGGAGTTGTCGTAGAAGTCGGCTCGGAAGTCACCAAATTTCAACCCGGAGATGAAGTTTATACATTCTTAAATCCAATCGCTGGCGGTGCTTGTGCCGAATACGCTGTCGTGCCAGAATCGAGTGCATCAATTAAACCTCACAACATCACCCATGTCGAAGCAGCAGCAGTACCCATCGCAGGTTTAACGGCTTTGCAAGCGTTGAGAGATTTGGGTGAAATTAAAGCAGGATACAAAGTATTGATTAACGGTGCTTCCGGCGGAGTCGGGATTTTTGCGGTGCAAGTTGCTAAAGCAATGAATGCGGAAGTAACGGGAGTTTGCAGCGCCAAGAATATAGAATTTGTCAAGGATTTGGGAGCAGATTGTGTTCTAGATTATGCAGAAATTGATTTTACTCAACAACCCGAAAAGTATGATATAATTTTGGATGCTGTCGGTACAAAGACATTTGCTGAATGCGAAAACGTGCTGCAACCGGAGGGAGTTTATATCTCGACTTTGCCGAGTTTCGACAACCTCCCACCGATGTTGACTAGCTGGTTTATTCCTGGTAAAAAAGCTAAATTCATTCTAGCCAATGCCAACCCAGCCGACTTGGAGATTTTGCGGGAGTTAATCGAATCCGATAAAGTTGAGCCGATTGTCGATCGCACTTACAGCTTGCCTGAAGTAGCCGCCGCCCACGCGTACAGCGAAACTGGCCGCGCTGTCGGCAAAATTGCGATCGGCATTGAAGAAGTCAGTTGACAGTTGACAGTTGACAGTTGACAGTTGACAATTAGTAGGGGCGGTGGATGGTGCGTGCCCGCCCTCTTAGTTGACAGTTAATAGTTAATAGTTACCAATTACAATTACCAATTACCAATTACCAATTAACAATTAACAAATCTAAAATTGCCCCATTACCGATTTCCGATTCCCCATTACCAATTCCCCATTCCCTATGACTGTGCCCTCAGACTTGGAGACATCCGAACAAGATTCCGACAACAACCTCGAACAAGTTAGCGCGGAAAATAGCATTTCACCAGTCGCTGATGATTTGATGGCTGTCAACAACTTAGAAGGTGCAGAAGTTAACTCAGAAAATATTGCACCAATTGCAGATGATTCTACGGATGTCGGCAACTTAGAAGCTGAAGAAGTTAGTTCGGAAAATAGCATTGCACCAGCCGCCGACGATTTTACGGATGTCAGCAACTTAGAAGCTGAAGAAGTTAGCGCGGAAAATAGCATTGCACCAATCACCGATGATTTCACGAATGTCAGCAACTTAGAATCTGAAGAAGTTAGTTCGGAAAATACTATTGCACCAGTCGCCGATGATTTTACGGATGTCAGCAACTTAGAATCTGAAGAAGTTAGTTCGGAAAATACTATTGCACCAATCGCCGACGATTTCACAGATGTCAGCAACTTAGAAGCTGAAGAAGTTAGCGCGGAAACAGAAAATACTATTGCACCAATTGCAGATGATTCTACGGATGTCAGCAACTTAGAAGCTGAAGAAGTTAGCGCGGAAAATAGCATTGCACCAATCGCCGATAATTCTACGGATGTCAGCAACTTAGAAGCTGAAGAAGTTAGTTCCGAAAATAGCATTACACCAATCGCCGATGATTTTCTCGGTTCCCGCAACCTCGAAAACGAATATCTCGACGAACTTCCCGACGAAGTTGAGATGTCTTTGTTCGACCATTTAGAAGAATTGCGTCAGCGACTTTTCTACTCGCTAATTGCCGTAGCAATAGGTGTAGTTGGTTGTTTTTTAACAGTTAAACCGATCGTACAATTGCTAGAAGTACCCGCCGGGCCCGTCAAGTTTCTGCAACTAGCTCCCGGTGAGTATTTCTTTGTTTCTATCGAAGTGGCGGGATACAGCGGTTTGCTGATTGCAAGTCCGTTTATTTTTTACCAAATAGCGCTATTTGTGCTACCCGGTTTGACTCGCAAAGAACGCGGGTTGCTCGGGCCAGTGTTTTTCGGTTCTAGTTTCCTCTTTTTGGGCGGGCTGGTATTTGCTTATATTGCTCTGATTCCGGCGGCGCTGAACTTCTTTGTTACCTACGGGGCGGATGTTGTAGAGCAGTTGTGGTCGATCGACAAATACTTTAAATTTGTACTGCTGTTAATGTTCAGCACGGGTTTAGCTTTTCAAATCCCGATCGTCCAAGTATTGCTCGGCGTTTTGGGCATAGTTTCTTCTCAGAAAATGCTCTCCGGCTGGCGTTATGTGATCTTAGGTGCGGCTGTTTTGGGTGCTGTTTTAACGCCTTCTACTGACCCTTTGACGCAAAGTCTTTTGGGAGGTGCGGTGCTCGCTCTTTACTTTGGCGGCGTCGGTTTGGTGAAGCTTTTGGGGCGGTGAAAATTAGGAATAGCAGAGAATACAAAAGATCGATCGCTCCCGGTAGGGATACAGACCCAGCCTAAGTCCCTACAAGGGTTGTATGTCAAGTTCGATCGATCGCTTATATTTATTTACGAGTGCGATCCTCAGGATGTAAAATAAACACGATCGAGTTATAAATCCTTGAAAAAATGCGAGAACTTTACCCGCCTAGACAACCTTATAACGAAGGAGAACTCAAAGTTTCTGACATCCATACCATTCATTTTGAAGAGTCGGGAAACCCAGAGGGAAAACCTATTGTATTGCTACACGGGGGGCCAGGAGGTGGATGTCCTCCTTTTTACCGACAATATTTTGACCCGGAAAAATGGCGTTTGGTGATGTTTGACCAACGCGGATGTGGTCAAAGTAAACCTCATGCAGAATTGCAAGAAAATACAACTTGGGATTTAGTCAGCGATATTGAGAAACTTCGAGAATATTTAAATATTCAGCAATGGGTTGTTTTTGGTGGTAGTTGGGGAAGCACTCTATCTTTAGCTTACAGTCAAACCCATCCCGACCGTTGCAAGGGTTTAATCTTGCGGGGCATTTTTATGTTGAGACAAAAAGAAATTCGCTGGTTTTATCAAGAAGGAGCAAGTTATATTTTCCCGGATGCTTGGGAAGAATATGTTAAACCTATCCCTATAAATGAAAGGGACGATCTGCTAACAGCTTATTACCAACGCTTGACAAGTCCAGATGCTCACATTAGATTAGAAGCGGCTCGTGCTTGGTCAATTTGGGAAGGGAGTACGAGTAGATTATTTCCAGATTTAGATTTAAAGCAAAGCTTTGGAATTGATGCTTTCGCGGAGGCGTTTGCCAGAATTGAGTGCCATTATTTTATAAATAAGGGATTTATAGAGCCGGAAGATAAATTGCTTTTAGATATCGATCGCATCCGCAAGATTCCGGCGGTTATCGTTCAGGGAAGATATGATGTTGTTTGCCCGATGATGTCGGCGTGGGAACTGCATCGTGCTTGGCCTGAAGCTGAGTTCATTGTAGTTGCCGATGCCGGACATTCGATGAGCGAACCGGGAATTCGCACCTGTTTAATTGAGGCGACAGATAAGTTTGCAGACTGATAGTCATCCAAATTGCTAATGGTTAATTGCTAATTTTTAATTAGTCCTATAAAGATTTTCCGCGTGATGGTAATTTCTTGCTGAGTATTGGGATATCGTTCAATTTTAAGGTTGATAAAAAATATAGAGGTGCGATCGCCCGCGCCTCTATATTTTACTAAAAGTTAAAATTCCATACCAAAGTTTTGTCAAAACTTTGTCTACATTCGGAACTGTTCTACTTCAGGCGTATAGCCGATCGGCAAAATGTAATCGAGATTCTCGTGGGGACGAGCAATTATGTGATACGATAGCAACTTTCCGCCATCGACCTTTTTAACTGATTCAATTCCAGCAGCAACGGCTGCTTGCACTTCAGAGATATCTCCTCGAACTATAATTGTCCAGTAAGCACGGGTTATTTTTTCATAGCGAACTAAAGTAACTCGGGCTGCTTTCACCATTGAGTCTGCAACTTCTACGGCAGCGGGAAATCCTAAGACTTCAACCATTCCAACTGCAACACCCATTACAACATTCTCCTAAGTTTCACAAGATATCTGAGACTCATTGTATGTGAAAGTGTTGACAGAAATTGGTTCCGATGATTTTGGTCAGCTAGAAGCCCGATCGCCCAAAATTAAAAAAACTCCAGAAGCTGTTGCGACATTTAAATCCCACAGCAGTCTTCGCGCCGGAAAGCCCGCCACATCAGAGTTTGAATAAAATAAACTGCAAAAATTAGCTGCGCGACAGCTTAGTTTCTCACCGCCAGCAAGTTGGCTGACAAATTTGCCTGACGATTTTTGGGACTTTCAACTTAAAAAATCCAGCCCCGCCCAGACACAAAACTTTACAAGCTGCGAAGGGGCGATCGACCGTTGTGGTTTCCCTTGCAGCGAGCAGAACGCTCGCACTCCGGTATCATTCGGATATGACTGATGACTGATGACTGATGACTGATGACTGATGACTAATGACTCAAAACTCGTCAAGCAACCACTCCGAGGCTCTTTCGCCCAAATCCAGGGGAATGCTGACAGCTTTGCCCAAGCGCGGACGATCGCGAGTAGTGACAATATATTCTCTCACCTGTTCGGTGCTGCCCCAGCCATTGAGGTAATTGGCCACCGCCTCCAAATGCTCGAAATAATCAGCCTCCGTCATCGGAAAAGACACCTGTTCCAAATATTTCCACATCACCTGCACAAAAATCTTGCCCCGCGTCCGCCGCAATCTGATATCGTAAGACTTTCCCCATTTTTGTAGGAGTAGCTGGTGTAAATCCTTGCCCGTCATGGTTGCTCCTGAGTGAATCTGTTAAACATTAAAAGACAAAGTTCAAAAAATGTAATAATACTCTAATAAAGGCTGGAAGGCGCATTCTTAAAAGGAATTTTCGCTGCCTCAAATTTGTGCGAGCAGATTAGCACCGATAGTCCGAGTTGTCTGCACGTACAAGTTGGCTCACAAACAAACGTAACTTAAAACCGTAAAGGCAGGTCATGGCTCAAACTTCTGCTGGAAATCCCGATGTTCCCGATATGGGGCGTCGCCAATTTATGAATTTGCTGACGTTCGGTACAGTCACAGGTGTGGCACTGGGCGCACTTTATCCCGTTGTCCAATATTTTGTTCCTCCGTCGAGTGGGGCTGTTGGCGGTGGCGTGACAGCTAAAGATGCCTTGGGTAACGACATCATCGTTAGCGAATATTTGACTTCGCACCCTGCGGGCGATCGCAGTTTGGCCCAAGGCCTCAAAGGCGACCCCACCTATCTCGTGGTGCAAAAAGACTTAACTCTCGCCGAATACGGCATCAACGCAGTCTGCACTCACTTAGGTTGCGTCGTGCCTTGGAATGCTAGCGAAAACAAGTTTATGTGTCCTTGTCATGGTTCTCAGTACAACAGTGAGGGCAAAGTGGTACGCGGCCCCGCACCTTTATCTCTCGCCTTGGCCCACGCCACTGTCGCAGATGACAAGGTGGCCTTTACCCCTTGGAAAGAAACAGATTTCCGCACCGGCGAAGCACCTACCTGGTCATAGTTATTAGTCATTAGTTAGCAGTTAGTAGTTAGTAGTTAGTCATTAGTCGTTAGTGGTTAGCAGTTAGTTTCAATAACCAATAACCAATAACCAATAACCAATAACCAATAACTAATAACTAATGACCAATGACCAATGACCAATGACTAATGACCAATGACTAATCACTAAATTGTCTGAACCTTTGAGATTGAATACTCTGATGCCACAAACTAACTTATCTGCGATATTTCGCCGCAGTGCCAGGACGATCGCCAAAACTGCCTTAATTGCGATCGCCGCCGCCGGATTTTTTCTTAGTAGCGACATCGCACTTCCCCAAGCAGCATTCGCTTACCCTTTCTGGGCCCAGCAAACAGCACCCGCTACTCCCCGCGAAGCAACTGGCAAAATTGTTTGCGCCAACTGTCACCTCGGTGCCAAACCGACTGAAGTAGAAGTCCCCCAATCTGTTTTACCTGACACAGTTTTTGAAGCAATTGTCAAAGTTCCCTACGATCAAAGCGTGCAGCAAGTTACCGGCGACGGTACTAAAGGCGGCTTGAACGTAGGCGCAGTTGTGATGTTACCCGAAGGTTTCAAGATTGCTCCCGCTGACAGAATTCCCGAAGAAATGAAGGAAAAAGTCGGCGATCTTTACTTCCAACCTTACAGCGAAACCCAAGAAAATATTGTGTTAGTGGGCCCGCTGCCTGGTGAACAATACAAAGAATTGGTATTCCCAGTTTTGTCGCCAAATCCCGCAACTGACAAGTCAGTTCACTACGGCAAATATCTAATTTATGTCGGTGGAAACCGCGGTCGCGGTCAGGTTTATCCTACTGGCGCCAAGAGCAACAATACTGTTTATAATGCCTCAGTAGCTGGCACTATTTCTAAAATTGCTCAACCCGAAGATGGTGGCTATGAAGTGACAATTCAACCAGCAGAAGGTGCAGCGGTTGTTGATACAATTCCCGCAGGCCCAGAACTGATTGTTACTGAAGGACAAACAGTTGCAGCCGCCGAACTTTTGACGAACAATCCTAATGTAGGCGGTTTCGGTCAAAAAGATGTAGAAATTGTGCTACAAAGTGCCAATCGAGTTACAGGATTGATGGCTTTCGTAGCTTTGACTATGTTGGCTCAAATTATGCTGGTTCTCAAGAAGAAACAGGTGGAAAAAGTTCAAGCTGCTGAAATGAATTTCTAAGCAGGACTTTCATGAGTTGGGTAAGGCGTTCAGTTATCATTGTCAACAAATACGTCTTGTGTAGTGCCAGACTGCTGCCTTACTATTAAGCCTAGATCCCCCCTAACCCCCCTTAAGAAGGGGGGAACAAGAGTATTCTTAAAGTCCCCCTTTTTAAGGGGGATTTAGGGGGATCGAGACTTAGATAGAAACCTGAGATACAAAAGGTTTTAGGCAATTGTTGAGACTAATGGTGCTTTGTGCGTACCCAACTATTAAGTAAGTAAGGCGGGGAATACCCGCCTTATTCTTTGATAAATAACAAGTAAAATAATGCCAATTGATGAGAAAACAATTCAAGTAGGGTCACTGGAATGGTTTTATCGGGAAGCAAATCCGGTAAACGAAAGTGATAAATCACCAGTGTTGCTGCTGCACGGTATACCGTCCCAAAGCTTTACCTGGACTGCGATTATGCCAGATTTGGCGACGAGTGGATTTCGATCGATCGCGCCGGATTGGGTGGGCTACGGGCGATCGACAAAACCAGACAAACGCGACTTTGCTTATACTCCCGATGCCTTTGTAGACGCCCTCACAGGCTTTATTCAAACCCTAGAAGTAGACCGAGTTTCCCTAGTCGTCCAAGGATTTTTAGCATCTGCCGGCATTCAATACGCTTTACGAAACCCCGATAAGATCGATCGTTTAGTCATTATAAATACACCAATTTCAGCAGATATCAAATTGCCTTGGAAAATGCAGCAGTTGGGGCTGCCTTTTATTGGCGATATGCTGACGCAAGACCCACTTTTGGTGGACAGAACCCTCGAAGGCGGAAGTCGCATCAGGGTATTAGACAAGGATTTAGATGTTTACCGACGCCCGTTTTTGAAGAGCTCGGATGCAGGGCGATCGCTAATGAACACCATCCGCAACATTCAACTGCCAAAGTCAATGGCAGAAATTGAATCCGGCTTACAAGGATGGACAAGCCCAACCTTATTTGTGTGGGGTTTAACCGACCCTTGGCTGAGTGTTGAACCAGCTAAAAAATTAGTCAATTCCATGAAAAATGCCGAGTTAGTCACCCTAGAAGAAGTCTCCCATTATCCTCAAGAACATTGGTCAGAAAAAGTTGGCGGTGCTCTGATAACTTTTCTGCGCCAAAAGGAGGTAAAATAATATTTTGTACCTAACTCTCGGTGCAAAGTAGGGGCGGTGTCCCGGTGCCGGCCCGCAACGAGAAATCTAAAATCTAAAGTCTAAAATCGCTATGACTCGTCCCCGTTCCTTTTTTGCCTTGATGATGGCATTTTTGATGGCATTTCTGGTTAGTTGCAGCAGTGTCGAAGCAAAAGTTCCCACGACTTACACAGCAGCCCAGATCCAACAGATTCAGCGCTATGTTCCTACTCTGACAGAGTTCCGATCGCGCATGAACAACCTAGGAACCCTAATTCAGAAAAAAAATTGGATTGATGCCAAAACTTACATTCACGGGCCTCTCGGCGAATTGCGCGGCACCATGAAAACCGTGTCGGGCAGTTTGTTGCCGAAATCTCAACAGCAAGCTATGGATTTGACCAAGAGTTTGTTTGCTGATTTGGTAGAGATTGATAACGCTGCTAAAATGGCTGACAATGCCAAAATCACCGCTAGTTATAGCAAAGCTGTGAAGGATTTCGATACTTTCTTGCAGCTACTTCCTAAAGCCTAATCGCTTTAGTTTGTCGCGCAGATCGGACGTATGGTTGAAACCTGGTTTACACACACGAACACGGCGGTTGAAACCTGGTTTACACACACACACGGCGGTTGAAACCGCGTCTACACACACGAAGTCCACCTCCGTGGACTGAAGAAAATAACGTAAAACGTAATTTTTACTGCCACGGCGGTTGAAACCGCGTCTACACACACGAAGTCCACCTCCGTGGACTGAAGAAAATAACGCAAAACGTAATTTTTACTGCCCGTTCTTCAACCCCTCTGAGCTCGGGTTTCGTTTATGTAGCCGCGGTTTCTAACCGCCCGGTATTCTTCTGTACAATCTAAAATCTAAAATCTAAAATCTAAAATTCAATGGTTCGCGTTGCAATTATTGGTTGCGGTATTGTCGGGGCTTCGATCGCCTTTGAACTAAGTAAATTTCCCGAATTAAAAGTCACTGTATTCGACAAACAGCCCCCAGTACAAGGTTCTACAGGTGCAGCCCTCGGCGTTTTGATGGGAGTTATCAGCCACAAAACTAAGGGCAGAAATTGGCATTTAAGGGAAACCAGCCTTCAGCGCTACGAAACTTTGATTCCTGAATTGGAAGCAGCTACGGGGCGGAAAATTCCATTTAACAAACAGGGAATTTTGCTGCTGTGTTCGGAAGGAGAAGATTTAAGTAAGTGGGAAAAGCTAGCAGCAACTCGCAAGTCTCAAGGTTGGAAATTAGAACTTTGGGAGGTGGAACAAGTGCGCGAGTTTTGCCCTCATCTTGATTTAAATCATAACATAATTGCTGGGATTTATTCGCCTCAAGACCGGCAAGTCGATCCAACTACTTTAACTTTAGCTTTGGTTGATGCTGCTAAGCTCAATGGAGTTAATTTTCAGTTTGGGGTAGAAGTTCAAGGCATCAAGAGCGGGCAAGATGCCTGTTCCACAACAAACTCCCTATCTTGTGGAACAGGCATCTTGCCTGTTACTGAAAATAGTACCAACCCCACAATAAACTTAATATCTTGTGGAACAGGCATCTTGCCTGTTACTGAAAAATTCGATCGACTAATTGTATCTGCTGGCTTAGGTACTGCTGCTGTCACTGCATCCTTAAATCAATTGGTGGACATTCGCCCGGTGTTGGGACAGGCGCTGCATTTGCGGTTGAAAAATCCCTTGGGAAACCCAGATTTTGCGCCAGTAATTACCTGCGATGACATTCACATTGTACCTTTGGCAAATCAAGAATGTTGGGTGGGGGCGACGGTAGAGTTTCCCGAAAACGGCGGGGAAGTGCAGGCGAATGCTGAGATGTTGGAGGAAGTGATGGCAAGGGCGATCGCACTTTGTCCAGCCTTAGCCGAAGCTGAAATCATCCGAAAATGGTCGGGATTGCGCCCGCGCCCCGAAGGACGCCCAGCCCCAATTATCGAAGCGCTTCCCAGTAACAGCAAGGTTTTCATCGCTAGCGGCCACTACCGCAATGGTGTTCTGCTGGCCCCTGCTACCGCGCGATCGATCCGAGAAGCAATTTTGCAATAATTAACAAATGTTAATATAATCAATAAAGCCATTCATATCTTACATCTAAAAATGTCCGAAAAACCCTTAGGAAAGCCACGCATTTTGTGGCGAGTAATCTTGCTATCTGGAGTCAGCTTGCTGCTATATTACGGCTGGTACAAATGGATTATTCAAGAAGAATTGCGGAGTTATAACGGCAAGGGTTGGTCGGGGACACTTTGCTTATTGCCCTTTGTTTTAGGAGTAGCCATCCCCCAAGCTTTGCGGATATTCGACCCCGACGTTCCCGGATGGTTTGGTTGGTTTTCCTTCGTAGGAATTGCTTGGATTTACATCGTGCAGTTCAAACTTTATAACACAGTTAACGAATTGTACCGCCAAGAAGGAATTAAAGAACCGCTAACAGTTTGGTGGATGTTTGTACCAGGTTTAAATTTAATTGTCGGCTTGCGGCAAATTCATTTCTTAAGCCAGTTTTGGGGAAGAAAACAGGGCATTGAAGTCAAGGATAACTTAGCCGAAAGCCTTCCTTTTCTGTCAGCTAACGCTTGAGGTAAAACTTTTCACACCGATATCATAGGTTTGTAGTGAGGACTTCAGTCCTTTCCATTTACACCGGAATAATGATTTTTCGAGTATAGTGCGATAGACAAATTAGGTACGTAGTTGCGATGAAAGCGCTCTTTATAAGATTAGGAAAGAGCGCTGAAGCGCAACTACGTACCTTGGCCCAAATGCGAGCCGACCTTTCTCTATGTTTGAGTTAGTTAATTAGGACTAAAGTCCTCACTACGAACCTTTTAATCAGCAAAACCGATTCGGTAAATTAGCAAGAATAAGTTTAAGTTCCGGTTCATTAACCCGCTTAATTGCTTTCGGAATAGTTACCCACTGTCGCTTTCTACAGCTAGCTTCCGGCCATTTTTCCAGAACAGTTTGTACTTGCAGTAAAAATACTTCTACCTGACAAATATAGCCAGACTTTTGGTACTCATAAGTTCCCAGCAAATCAGGGAACACCTTACCCAACAAACCTGCTTCTTCCCAAGCTTCCTTAGCAGCAGAATCTTGAGGAGTCATGTCAGGTTCAATTAACCCTTTAGGAATCACCCAACGCTTACCCGTTGAAGAAGTAATCACCATTACTTCAATTTGTCCGTTTTGAATGCGGTAGGGAATGACAGCCGATTGTTCTACCAATACAATAGTTCTTGTACTCATGATTTATGCAATCTTTAGGGTGCAAAGGCTGCTTCAACTTGATTGACAGTTGAAGATTCAAAACAAAAAAGTTGATACACCCCGATTATCTATTAGAACTTACCCACCGATACAGCAAAATCAGTTCCTTTTATGAAAAATAATTGCTGAAAGCTATTTTTTCATAAAAAAAGCCCGGTTTATTTATTGAGTGGGATTGCTTAAGTTCTATTTGCGCTCTCAGTCGAGACAATAACTAAGTCAGAAATAGAAATATGTAGGATTTTACCTGTGCTTAAAATACCAAACTTCAAGGCAATACAGCTAAAAAATAAGATTATTTTAATAACAGGGCGATCGCCAATCGCAAACTGCACCCAACACAACTAACGGCGTTTCGAGACTTTTGGCAAATTCATCCACAAAATAGATGGCTGCTGTTGAGCTGGTAAAATGTCTTCCAGGATACCTAATGCTAGAATTATTGTAACTGTTAGCTGGTAGGGTGCGTCGCCCGAAACAATCCTCGATCGCAGCGACAGTCTCATAGCGACGCACCTTACCAGAAAGAATTGGTTGAAAGTCGGAACCCTGATCGGGAGAAATTAAAATCAGACTATTCATTACTCCAATCCTCTTCCTTCTAGGTAGAGGTCGCTCTCAAACTCTCAACTGTCAACTGTCAACTGTCAACTGTTGAACTAATCTTTCTTCGCCTTAGCCTCCAGATTTTCCATCCGACTCTTCAAATCTTGATTCTCCTTTTTCACCTGATCTAACTCCTCGCGCAATTGCTTCACTGCTGCATCGGAACCAGCATTTTTCTGCACTCTTTGCACAGCTTCATCAGCCATCATGCGGACGCGGCCATCAGGAGTTTGGTCAGCTAAAGAACGTAAAATTCTGATAGCTTTGCGAGTTTCCATCTGTCCTAAACCGACAACAACAGATACTTGAGTCAAGAAAAAAGTCTCTTTAGAAAGTTCTGCCAATCGATGCAAAATCCGTTCCAAATTGAGCTTAGTTTGACCTGTCGAAATTGTCCCCAAAGAGCGAATTGCAGCCAAGCGCAAAGCTTGCGGAGTACCGACGGCTGTGTATTTCAAAATCAGGTTGAGCGCATCTTCCGAAGTTTTCATTTGCGCCAAACCGGAAATAGCACCCGATCGCACAACCTCATTCCAGCCCTCGCGCTCTTTCAAAACCAATTTTAACTCTTTGAGTACCTGTTCGTCCGTGGGTTTTTCGTCGGGATTCGCGCCTGCGATCGAACCCATAGCACTCGCTGCGGCCGCTTCTACATAATAGCTGTCATCGCCTTTTTCAACGATCGACCTCAGCGCCTTATAAGTCTCGTGAGTCTTGATTTTACCCAGCGCATTCACCACCGCACGGCGCACCCGAGCATCTTTATCCTTCAAACCAGTTACTAAACCATCAAAAGCTTGGTCGAGTTTAATATCAACCAACTGACCGGCTACTTCCGCCCGCACAGCCCAAAACGGCTCTTTTTTGAGAACTTCTGACAGCGCTTTCACAGCTTCCAAGCCTCCCTTTTTCGCCAAAGCGTGGGCGGCGTAAATCCTAGAAACCGGGTCTGGATCGAACTGTAACTGAGCTTTAAGTTCGGCAACTCCATACTCTAGAGCAACTGTTTTTAGGTATTTATTGCCGACATCAAAACTGATATATGCGGGCTTATCTTCTAGGGGAAAATAGAAACTTTGCTCGCGTTCGTGAACTCGAACCGTGAAAGTTTTTATATTAGCAGCATTTCGCTCATCTGCATCTTTTTCTGGTTTGTAACCGAAGCCGAGCGGAATTTTTAGGTCAAAGACATCTTTGCTGTTCCCGTTACCATTTTTGTTGTCTTTTACCTGAGTTTGGGTAATAGTAACCTTGGCTAATTTGCTGTCGCCGTCCCAGGAATAAGCAACTTTGTAATCTGGATGACCGCCACGATAAACGTACTGGTCAAACAAAAATGTCAGATTGCGACCGGTAGCTTTTTCGATCGCCCTTAGCAAATCGATCGTTTCCACAGTTTGGTGAGCGTTATCGCGCACAAAAGTGTGAATTGCTTTGTAAAATAGTTCGTCGCCCAACTCGGCGCGGATCATGTGATACACGCAAGCGCCTTTTTCGTACAAATGGCGATCGTACAATTCAATCGCTTCGCGGTAAACGTGAGTCACCATCGGGCGGCGGTAGCGAGAACTGTCTTCAGCTAAATAATTGCGGGCTTCACCTAACATATAATAAGCCGCATCTTCTTTGCCGTATTCTTGGTCAGTCCACAACACCTCACAATAGGAAGCCATGCCTTCTTTGATCCAAGCATGAGACCAATGTTTAATTACGACTAAATCGCCGAACCATTGGTGAGCTAATTCGTGGGCGACCAAGCTTTCTGTACCGCGATTGTCCAGGCTGGCGCGTTCATCTAACAAGCACCTATCTGTTAGCAAAGTTGTCGAAGTATTTTCCATGCCGCCGAAGATGAAATCATCGACGCAGACTTGAGCGTATTTAGGAAAAGGGTAAGGATAGCCAAATGCTTTAGAGAAAAATTCAATCATTTTCGGCGTTTTGCCCATGCTGCGCTTACCGTCAGCTTCGCGGCCTTTTTCCACGTAATAATTAACTGGTTTGCCGTTCCATTCATCTTTGATTTCAGCAAAATCTCCGACTGCTAAGGTCATTAAATATGTCGGGTGGATTTGGGTTTGCGACCAGTGATAAATCTTGTCGTCGCCATCGTTTTTTGTGCTAACTAATTCGCCGTTGGATATTGCAAAAAGTTGTCTGGGAACTTGCACGCGAATTTCGGAAGTTGCCAACTGTCCGGGATAGTCGAAACAGGGAAACCAGAAGCGAGAATCTTCGTCTTCGCCTTGAGTCCAAACTTGTGTTGGTTTGTCGGGATAGTGTTTGTCTGGCCCGACAAAATAGAGGCCGCGCTGGGGTTTTTCGACCGAGTATGCGATCGCAATTGTAATCGGTTCGTAAGCTGTTGTTGGTTCGTGCAGTTGAATTTGCAGCACTTCGCCGTCGCTGTCAAAATTCTGCTCGGTTTCCCCGACTTTGACAGATTTAATGTTCAGGTTGACAGCATCTAAGGTTAATTTGTCAATACCGCTGCGGACTGGATTTATGCGGATGCTGCAAGTGCCGCGAAAACTTTGTTTGGGAATATCGAGGACTAAATCGAGGAAAATATGCTCTACTTGTCCGGGGCGATCTGGGTTGTAGTGGGGCCTAGCACCGGGCATCTCGAAGGATTTGTGGCTGTTTTCAGAATCAAAGTAAGTGTGTGACATTGTGATGGAGGAGTTGTGAGTCGATCGGCGATCGCAGGCAGCAGCTATCGGGCGGAACTGCCAGCTTAATTACAGAGTAGCGCGTCCTAGTTGCTGTTGTCGCTAATGTTGTTAAAAATTCAGGCGATCGTTGCCAGGATGGAAAAAAAGATTTTTCAGTTACAATATCAGTAAGGCTAATGTCTGCAATCATCAGCCTGCCATTGAAATTGAGAGGGTAAATCTGCATGACAGCTACACTATCAGTTCCCAGTGCGATCGAATCTTGGCTAGGCGACGAAGCCGAAGACTTGCTCACCCATCAAGCAAAAATTTCTAAAGATTTGTTGCACCTGCCGGGCCCGGATTGGGTCGATCGCATTTTCGCTCAAACCGATCGCTCTCCTCAAGTTTTGCGATCGCTCCAGCAACTATATTCTAGCGGACGCTTGGCAAATACCGGCTATTTATCAATCCTGCCAGTAGACCAAGGAATCGAACACTCAGCGGCCGCTTCTTTTGCACCAAATCCCATCTATTTTGACAGCGAAAACATCATCAGACTAGCAATCTCCGCAGGATGCAATGCTGTCGCGACAACTCTCGGAGTGTTAGGAAGCGTATCTCGCAAATACGCGCACAAAATCCCTTTCATTCTCAAACTCAATCACAACGAACTGCTAACTTATCCCAATCAATCCGACCAAATAATGTTTGCTTCCGTCGAACAAGCTTGGAATTTGGGAGCCGTTGCAGTCGGAGCCACAATTTATTTTGGTTCCCCGGAATCGACCAGGCAAATCCAAGAAGTGAGTCAAGCTTTTGCCCACGCTCACGAGTACGGAATGGCAACAATTCTGTGGTGCTACCTCCGCAATGATATCTTCAAACAAGACAAAGATTATCACACAGCCGCTGATTTGACCGGGCAAGCAAATCACTTGGGAGTGACAATTCAAGCTGACATTATCAAGCAAAAATTGCCGGAGTGCAACAACGGTTACGAAGCTGTTGCTAAAGCTAGCGGTCATAGTTACGGCAAAACCGACAAGCGGGTTTATACTGATTTGACGACGGATCACCCGATCGATCTAACCCGCTATCAAGTCCTCAACTGTTATGCAGGAAGGATGGGTTTAATCAACTCCGGCGGTGCTTCGGGAAAAACCGATTTTGCCGAAGCAATTCGCACGGCGGTAATCAACAAACGCGCAGGCGGCTGCGGCTTAATTTCCGGCCGCAAAACTTTTCAGCGTCCGTTTGAAGAAGGCGTAAAATTGTTTAACGCCATTCAAGACGTTTATTTGTCGCCCGAAATCACGATCGCCTAAAACTTCACAGCACACTAAAATTAGGGTGCGTGCCGCGCACCCAATGCTATAAGGTTCGTAGTGCGGACTTGAGTCTCAATGCAAGCGAATATATCCGTAGGGGCGAAGCATGACCGCAGTCAATATGAGATGATAACTAATAACTTATATGCGGTCATGCTTCGCCCTCTTCAAAAACCAGATGCACCCAGTCCGCAGAATAAGAGCGGACTCGCATTCCGCACTACGAACCGTTTTTGTTATGCTAATCTACCGGACATGATATCAGTTCTAATCTCAAGCAAAAAAGTTGAGGAAACGGTCTGATTTCCATACTGTGCAACTATCAACTGTCAACTATCAACTGTGCAACTGTCAACTGTCAACTATCAACTGTCAACTATCAACTATCAACTGTCAACTATCAACTGTCAACTGTCAACTATCAACTATCAATGAGCGGTATAACCCCCATCAATTACCAATTCAGAACCAGTAACAAACTTCGATTCATCCGATGCCAGATAAAGAATACCGTAAGCAACATCATCAGGTTCACCCACGTGTCCCACCGGATGTAAGCTATCAAGAATTTTCCGTCCTTCAGTCACATCACCTTGTTCGGCCAACAACTTCTCTACCAGCGGTGTCCAGATAAATGCCGGATGAACTGAATTAACCCGAATCTTATTTTTGGCATACAATAGCGCATCTGTTTTGCTCATCAACCGCACTGCTCCCTTTGAGGCATGATAAGGAGGCATATCCGGGCCGCCAACCAATCCGTAAACAGAAGACAAATTAATAATGCTGCCACCTCCCGTTTCTAGCATCGAAATCAAAACGTGTTTAGTACAGAGAAAAACACCATTTACATTTATTGCCATCAACGAATTCCATTCATCTTCGGCGATTTCGTGGGTGGGTTTATTGATACCAACAATCCCTGCATTGTTCACTAAAATGTCAATTTTGCCCCACTTTTCTCGAACTTCAGACACCACCTGTTTAACGCTCGCTTCTTGTGTAACATTTAGATGCCAGTATTCTGCTTTTCCGCCTTTTTCGGTAATCTCTTCTACCAAACCTCTGCCTTCCTTCTCAGCTATATCCGTTACCGCTACACAGGCTCCTTCTTTCGCCAGCAACAGACAAGTCGCCCGACCAATTCCCGAAGCGCCACCTGTGACAACCGCAACTTTCCCTTCTACTCTATTCATAAAAACCTCTTCAAGAAATGAGTTAAAACTGTGACATCGGATACACCAACTTGGCTACAAGTATGATGTAGCGAAACTAACCAATTTGCCGATCCATCCCGACACCAACCAGGCTACAGGTATAATGTGGGGATTCTGGCGAATATGCTACGCAAATAGTATAGTGTATCAGGAACCTGCTTGTACGATGTGTGGGTTGAACCAAGCCACAATTACTTGTTGTAACTCAATCAATTTTTGTCGAAGTATGGCATTCGCGCGATCGTCCACGAGAGGAAGCGAGAACCAGGGAGATATCAGAAAACTAGGATTTAACGTTCAGATTTTTATTTTAATTAAGGCTCGCGAATTAAATAACTTACAATTTTAATTGTGATGTGGGATGGGCCAGAAGAACCCGTCCAAAAAGGGCGGACTCGACATCCTACAAAATTGTGAAAGTTATTTAATTATCATTCCTAAGAGGCTGATGGACGCATTTTTGAAGGCTGGTAAACCGCAGATGTCCGGCAGGGCGGCGTAGATATTTTTTGGTGAATCTGGGTTTTGAAGAGGGCGAAGCATGACCGCATATAAGTTATTAGCTATAATCTCATGTTTACTGCGGTCATGCTTCGCCCCTACACATATATTTGCTTGCACAAAGATAGACCCATAATCTTAAGAATATCCAGGAAAGCATCGGAATAAAATTGTTACAAAAATAACTTTTAAAAGTTTTGGTTGGCATCAAAATTCCCAAAAAATGAGCAGTCGATCGACCCGCCATACACAGCCTAGAAACTACCGGAACATGACTCCTAAAGTGATTGCTGCGGTTGCCAGCATCAATCCACCTGCTAGACCATAAGTTGTTCCTAAACTTACCCATTGGCTCAATGGTTGACTCACAAACGGTGAAATAAATTGACCTAGGAAAAAGCTGGTGGTAAGTCCGCCCAAAATTCGCCCTCGCAGGGATGCGGGAGTTGATGAAGTCAAACATACGTTCATATTTGGCATCAGTAACCCGACACCTAAACCAGCGATCGCCAAACCAATCAAAACTATCTCATAGGTGCGAGCCCAACTAATCACCAGATAACCAATCCCCATCAACCCAAAGGCGATCGCATAAATGTTCGTGAAGGTGAAACGAGCTTTCAGGCGTTGATAACTCAGGGCGCTGATCGAAGTAGCGAGGGTAGCAAGGGCGATCGCCAATCCACTTTGCGAAGCATTAGCACCCATTAACTGCTGAAGATAAAACGGAATCTGCACTGGAATCATTTGACATACTCCCCGGCGTAAACGCACGGGGATTCTAAGGTCAAACAGCAATTGCAGGCAAAACCTGTCTAACATCACCTAACTTAGCGGTCGATGCCCCAACCGCACAAATATTTCTAGCAGCATTTTCATCTCGTCCATTCACAGACTGACAAGATGGACAACGCCATTCTCTGACTGATAAATCCAGATTTTCTAGAACATGACCACAGGAAGAACAGGTTTTGCTAGATGGATACCATCGATCTATAAAAACAATGAGTTTTCCTTTCTTCTGGGCAACCCATTCTAAAATCTGGAGAAATTCTCCCAAAGCTAAATCTGATATCTTCCTACCCCACAGACGTTGCATTCCTTTCAAGCTCAAGGTCTCAAAACACAGGATATCAAATTTATCTGTCAGGTGATGGGCTAGTTTCCAGAACCAGTCAGTACGGTGATTTGAAACATCTTCATACTTACGAACTAAATTCTTTCTAGCCTTCTCTCGATTATTTGAACCTTTGACTTTCCTTGAGTGCTGACGACTAGCTTGCTTAATCTGGTTTAGGGATTGCTTGAGGAATTGGGGGGATTCAATCTTGGTTCCATCTGAAATAGTCAGAAAGGTTTTCAAGCCAAAATCAAATCCAGCGATTCTACTCGTCTCGGATTTGATTTTGGGTTCTCTTATTTCTTGGTCAACAACCACCATCATAAATAATTCCCCTAGGGGTGTGCGCTTAATGGTTAAGGTTTTGACTGTTCCTTCTATTTCTCTAGAGTTCCAATACTGATAAACCTGATTTCCAATCCTAACTCTATTGCCTAAGAGAAATTTGTATCCTGCTTGCTTGAGGGTGAAGGATTTGTATCTTCTAACTTTTTTGAATCCCGGTGGTCTTACCCCCTTTTTATGTTGCTTGAAAAATAGTTGGTAGGCTTTCTCAATGCGTTGACAGATATCCTGCACTGCTTGAGAGCCTACTATTTGCCAAAAGGGTTTACGCTTCCGCAGTTTGGCTAGATGAGCCTGAAGTTTGGAGCAGTTTAAGTGTTTTCCCCACATTCTGTAGTACCTTTTATGTAGGGCAATACAGTGGTTGTAGATAACTCCGGCGGCGTTAATTGACCGTTTGAGAAATCTATTCCGCTTATGTTGATACAGCTTAAACTTCAGGGTTTTCATGCTGGTATTTTATCTCAGATTCAGAGAAATTCAAAGAGAAATCAAGAGAAAGCCGTCAAGCGAAGGACGGGGCTTTATACCCAATTTTTCGGTAAAACACGATTTGAGTAAGCAGTGCAATACCGTAGGTTGTCAGTAGCAGCGTCCGCGGGACTGGCTCAGAGGCGATCGCACCCGTTTGTTGAACAGCATCTTGATGGCGATCGGGTTCGGGAAGTACCAGCAAAATTAATGGCAGAATCAACCACGCCATCAGGTAAATTAGAAACGGTTGCCGCCAATTGCGATCGGCCAAATAGCCGCCGAGGGTGAGAAAAATCATGCCGCCGAACCCCATGAAAGCTGCTTGCAATCCCAGGAATTGCGATCGAGCCGCACCGATGTAATAATCAGCAATCAGCGTGGTTGCAGTCGTCATAATACCTGCCACGCTGAAGCCCAGGAGCATCCGTCCCAGCAAAATTAGTCCAATTTGATCCAACAGGAAGCCAGAGCTGCCTGCGAAGCCATAGAGAAACACAGATAAACCCAGCAAGCCTTTGCGCCCAAAGCGATCGATCGCAATTCCGGCAATCGGCGCACCGATCGCGATAAACAAAGCTGGGGCTGTCAACACCAATCTCACCCAATAATCGGCATTAGGAACAGCCGAAAAGTGCTGCCGCATTGCTGGGAGGGAAGGGGCGATCGTGGCTCCTGCCATCACGGTTAGGGTGCTGACTAGCAGCAGGGTTGCTTTAACGAGAAAAGTGTCAGAGCTGCGTGGTTTCATAGATTATGAGAGGAAATTATCTGCCTTTATCTGTGTGGATCTGCTTGTCATTTGCGATCGACCTATCAAATTGTTACATACCAAGATTTTTTTTCACCCATCTGCTTAGATCGACCCCAAATATCAGGCAGGTAAACACAGATGAGCGCAGATAATTTCAGGGTATTTTGGAGATAATGCAATTTCTGTCTATTCAAAATGGTTGACTAGGGTTTGAAGTCGATTATAATCTCACATCTTGTACCATTCTGAATAACAGACAAGATGCCTGTTCCACAAAGAATGGATTTCTTGTGGAATGGGCTTCTAGCCCGTTCCTAAAAAGCTAATTGGGAATGGTGCAAGACCTCAGTTATAATCCTACTTGACCAATGTATTCTGCTACAGAAGTTACTGCGAGCGGCGGATATTGAATCTTCGCAATATTTTCTAGCTTGCCCTTACCATAAACCATCGTGAATAGATACAAATCTTAAATTTAAAATCTAAAATCATAACTTATTTTTTTGAAAAAAGCTATATAATTAAAAGATGCCTCACAGCCTGATTTTAAACCTACTGCCAGTTGCACCAATCCCATCCCAATTTTTAACGGGACGGCATCTCCACGCCTTATTTCTCAACCTTGTGAGTGCTGTAGACAGCGATTTGAGCGCGTACCTGCACGACCAATCAAACGAAAAAGCTTTCACATTAAGCCCTTTCCAAGTAAGCAGAAAAGAAACTTACAAAACTAGCAACCCACAGCCACAAAAGAGAGTTTTGCCTCCGGCTGCGCGCACTATTTTGCAGGCCCTACAGTGGGAACACAAGCAAGCAATTGGGGAAAATACAGCGATTTGGTGGCGCATTTCTCTGCTGGATGACGGTTTGTTCGATCGCCTAACTCAACTGTGGCAGCAACTCAACTTCGAGCGCCCGTGGCATCTGGGCCCGACAGATTTGTACGTGACTAACATTGTCAGCCAACCCACTGCAAACCAGCCGTGGGTAAACTTTTCCAGTTACGCCGAATTGTTTGACAAAGCTTCGGAAACTGAGCGCCAAATTGCGTTTACCTTCTGCACTCCTACTAATTTTCGGCAAGGCGTGTACGATAGTGCGATGCCAAGTAGAGAAAGTGTGTTTGGCAGTTTGGCAAATCGTTGGAACAAGTATAGCGAAATTGCGATCGAATCTACTTTCACAGAAGCTATTTTTCCCAGTTTCTTCGATATCCGCACCGAAGTTTGTACGGATTCTCGCAGTAAATTTATTGGTTGCGTCGGCGAGGTTAGTTACCGAATTATGGGAGATGTCAATCCGCTTGCTGTCAAGCAAATTAATGCTTTAGCAGATTTTGCGCTTTACAGCGGAGTCGGGCGCAAGACGCCGATGGGAATGGGAATGACGCGCCGATTGCCAAATTTTTAATTATTCACTTTTCTGCTTAATTTCACTGACAATTTCATAAACATCAGTGTCGGGAATTTTTGCAAACAAAGGCGTCATCTGCTTCAATATTTGCTGATAAGCTTCGCTTTGATTGGCAGCCATCTCTTCTACGCTTTCCCAAAAAATGATGGCAATACCTTTGTCTGTATTGGGCAATTGCAGTAGGTATGCTCCCTTAAATCCTGTGGCATAAGTCGCAACCGCTTTGCCAAAAAGTTCTTCGGCTTCTTTGAATTTTCCTGGTTTAAATTCGCCAATGGCAACGTAGGCAAACTGATGTCTGAGAAAGTCTAAAAATTCTGACATATCCTTATTCCTCAAAAAATCGTGATATACCAAGTTATATCAATAAAGTTCATTTAACACTCTTTCTCCCCCGGATATACCCTCAATACCCTTGGTTGTAGCGGGACTTTGAGCAAGTTCTTGTCCCACCCTTTTTGAGGGGAGTTAGGGGCGATCGGCCTTAACTGAACGGTATTAAGCTGTATTCTACCCGATCGCCAGAAGTTTGTGAATAGTAACTTTACAAAGCATTATCTTTGGTCAGACGACCATCTTCCATTAGAACAATGCGATCGGCAATATCTAAAATCCGGTTATCGTGCGTTACTAACAAAATTGTGCAACCCTGTTGCTTAGCCAGCTTCTGCATCATTTCTACCACATCTCGACCCGACTTTTTATCAAGTGCAGCAGTTGGTTCATCAGCTAAAATAATCTTGGGACGACTTACCAAAGCCCTGGCAATGGCTACGCGCTGTTTTTGTCCTCCAGAAAGATTGTCCGCATAGTAATCAATGCGATGTCCCAGCCCAACTTCTTCAAGAATATTAGCAGACATTCGATCGATATCTTCTCCCAGGCGATCGTCGTGCAATTCCAGAGACATTCGGACGTTCTGCTTGGCAGTTAAAAAAGTCAGCAAGTTATGTGCCTGAAAAATATAACCTATCTGGCGCCGCAAATACATCATTTGCTGCTTGCTTGCACCGCAAATCTCCTGTTCAAGAATTTTCAGGCTACCAGATTGTGCCGATCGCAAACCTCCCATCAACGTTAGTAAAGTTGTTTTTCCAGAACCCGAAGGCCCGGTCATAATCACAATTTCACCTGGATTAATATCGAGATTTATTTCAAATAAAACCTGTTTGCGAAGTTCTCCATCGCCAAAGTAGTGATTTAGGTTGCAAGCAGAAATTACAGGCTTATTTGATGCCGATACATCAATCTGATTTGAGGGATTTAAATTTTGCATCATTGCGATAAATCTCAGAAAGAATACATGAAGTTACAAGTCAATTTTTAGCGAGTAATTCAGATTTCCGGAATCTGAGAAATAAACTCCTAAATACAAACACTTTGATGGTGGGAATATTTCAGAAAATATCAGCCGGATCGGCTCCCTGCAATTTGCCCATAGCAACAGTGCCAGAAACGGTACACATGATAATAGTTAAAACCAGCACTAAAATAGCTCGATTAAAAGTCATGCCAATCGGCAATAGGGTAGCAATTCCAGCAATCACATACAATCCAGATGAAAGAATAAATCCTGGTATAAAACCCAAAAATGCCAGAATCAAAGATTCTTGAATCAGGATACCAACTAAGTAAGAATCGCTGTAGCCCATCGCTTTGAGGGTAGCGTATTCAGGTAAGTGATCGGATACGTCGGAATAGAGAATCTGATAAACAATCACAATCCCGACAATAAAACCAATCACTGTTCCAAATCCAAAAATAAAGCCGGTTGGGGTACTGCTAGACCAATATTTCTTTTCGCGATCGCCAAATTCAGTGCGCGTCAGTACCAAAACATCGGCTGGCAAGTGGTTTCGGAGTGCTGCTTGCAGTTGCTTGAGGTTTGCGCCCGGCTGTAATTCGATTAAACCGACATCTATTCGATCGGATCTGCGATCGGGAAATAGATGTAAAAAGGTAGAATCACTGACAAACATAGTACCGCTAGCCCCAAAGGATACTCCAAGATTAAATAATCCTGTAACCCATAGCTGTCTGTCATTAACTTGTACGGAGAGCGGATTGGATTGCTTGAAAAGACTGGTAATATCTCCAAATTCAGCGCGACTAGCTCTGTCAAAAAGCACTCGATCTAAAGGTTTAATTCGATCGGCTTGCTGATTCACTTCTGGTAAGTTAAATGCTGATTTTGCTGGGTCTAATCCAATAGTTAAAACTATGCGTTCCTGTTCTTTTTGTTCGGGATTTTGCCATTGAGAGCTACCCATGTATACGTGATTGATTGATTTGACGGCCTCAAAGCCTGCTGCTTGATATAGCCGTTCTTTGGGAAAAGATTTCAGTGATACTACGGTTTCAGATATGGGATTGATTAGGAATAAATCGCCGTGTAATAGGTTTTGAATGCTAGCGGCAGATTCGTAGAGTGTATCATTGAGTCCGAGTTGGACAAACATCAAGACATCAGCAAAAGCAATTCCTGCCAAGGCTACAGCAAGTCGCTGTTTTTCTCGTTTGACCTGAAGCCATGCTAGGGGTGTTCTGCGAAAAGATTTTAGCATTTTTGTTAAAGTTGATGAGTTGATATTCATGGAAAAGCTAAAAATCAATGGCTACCTGAACTTGCAAGTTAGTCAAATCTGCAACTCGCTTACTACCTTCAGCATTCAGGTTAATTCTGACTTCTACTACTCGACGGTCTAGATTCTCTCCAGGTGTATTGCTGCTAATTTCTTGCTGAGTAACTTGCAGTCCAATTTGTCTAACTATTCCAGATATTTCACCACTGAATGATTGACTGGTAATAATAACTTTTTGACCAGTACGAATTTTGCTGATATCAGTTTGATAGACTTCTGCAACTACTTGCATTCGATCGGTTTGACCCAAATCGGCGATACCTTTTGAGCCAACAACTTCTCCCGGTTTGGCGTAAATTTCGAGAATGCGACCTGCTGCGGGAGTGCGGATGTAGGCTTTTGTTAAGGAAGTTTCAGCGCGTTTGAGAGAGGCACGAGCGTTGCTAACTTCTGCTGCTGCTGCTTGTACGTCGGTGAAGCGAACTTCTGCTGTTTGTGAAAGCGTTGCTTTGGCTTCGTTAATTTGTTCTGCCAAAGTTGCGATTGTTTTGTCTCGGTTGGCTTTGGCTTCATTAATTTGTTCTGCCAAAGTTGCGATTGTTTTGTCTCGGTTGGCTTTGGCTTCATTAATTTGTTCTGCCAAAGTTGCGATCGCCCTCGATCGATTTGCTTGACTTTCCAAAAATTGTTGCGCGGAAGTTTCCGCACTCAGGCGTTTGCGATCGACTTCTTGACTAGAAACAGCGCCTTCTCGGTACAGCGATTCGTAGCGCTGCAAGTCCGATCGAGCATTTCGCGTCTCCGCCCCAACTCGATCGACTGTTGCCTTCAAAGCTTGTTTCTGTCCTTGCAGTTCGGCTCGCAAGCGATCGATCGCCGCTTCCTGAGCCGTACTTTCCCCTTCCAATTGAGCCGTCAAACGAGCAATTTCGGCTCGCTGAGCGCTAATTTGTCCTGCAAGTTCTGCTTGCAAGCGAGAAACCGTTGCCCGCCGCGCTGCAATTTCGCCCGGTTTCGCTCCTGCTTTAACTTGAGCTAGCTTTGCGCGAGCGATATTAACTTGTTCTTTGGCTTGTTGCACTTCATCTTCCAGCCGATCGCGCGAGTCCATAACTGCGATCGCCCGATCGGCCTCAACCCGATCGCCCCGCTGCACCAGCAGTTGAGATATGCGATCGTTGCTCATCACCGCTGGTACCGACACGCGAATTACTTCGCCCACCGGTTCTAAACGCCCCAAAGTCACAACTTGCTTCGGGATGGGAAGCGTCGGTGCTAATTCAGAGGGTTTACTCGTCGGCCCAAACTGCTGGATTGCATAGAAAGCCCCTCCGCCTGTAATCGCAATCGCGGCTAAGATTGGGGCGATCGTCCATCTACTTGACTTTGACAGTAAGTTAAGGTTCATGTGGATTCTGGTTGCGAGCAATCCTCAGGCGGCATCTGCGCGCGGAATGCAGCCTTAACAGGAACTCGACGTATCTCAATATATTGATATTTGCCATCATATATCAACATATTGAGATATGCAACCAGAATCAGAAACTTTGTGCAAAAAAAGTCAGAATGTAAGATAAATGCCCGTCACAGCTTGCCTCAAGCACGAAGTCGAAGTGAATCAATCCTCCAATAAGTCCACAATCATCAATTTTCTGCAAAGCTACTGGGCAGTTAACGCTGCTTTCGAGACAAGGCTCTCGGCCTACGGGCTGAGCGGGCCGCAGTGGGACACGCTGCGAATTTTGCGGGAACATCCGGGGGCAAACGGTGCGGACATCGCCCGCTTTGCCCGCGTGAGTCCCCAAGCGGTAGCAACCATGTTGCAACGTTTGGAACAAGCAGGGCTAATTTTTCGCCGCGCACCTTCGCGGGGTCGATCGGTCAAAAGCTACATTACCCCGAGTGGTGAAGCACTGCTGCGCGAGGGCGATCGTATTGCCAATGAGATTGAAGCACAAATCTTGTCCGACTTTAGCAGCGAAGAACAAGAGCATTTCAACGATTATCTTCGCCGCTGCACGGCTAACGCGAACTCCGATCGAGTCGAGTAAGCTGTTGTGCATCTAGATTGTGTATGGTAATTCAGAGTCCGATAAGGACAGGATTTGACGATTGTTGTTCGGTACTCGAAATATACAATTTAAATGCACAACAGCTTAGTGCAAAATCCGGGTTAAAAACCCCTCTATTGTTGAATAGAGAGAGGAGAAAAATCAGCGTTCAGTAGTCGGAGCATCTCAGTTTTGTATTTTTTTACAAAAGTGAGATTCTCGATGCTCGCCTGGTAGTAAACCAGGATTTGTTCAACAGTTGACAGTTGACAGTTGACTGTTGACAGTTTGAGAGCGACCTCTACCTAGAAGTCCGAGGATTCGAGTAATGAATAGTCTGATTTTTATTTCTCCCTCAAAGGGAGAGGCTTTCAACCAATTATTTTTGAAAAAAACTTAATCCGCCGCGCGACTGAACAATTTTTATAGAACTTAGATACCGTGTAACAAATGATACTAATTACTGTTTTGGTATCCTCTTGATTCTTTAGTCTCCCTCTGATGGGAGGAGACTTTGACTCTCTAACGGTTTCAATGGCAGAGTTTTACCGGAGATTTTTAACACTTGCGATACCAGCGGAGACGAGAGAGCACTTAACCCATAAAAAACGGTTTTTTGCAATAACCCTATTGAAATTTGTAGAACTTATCTGCAAAAATTCTAACAGAAAAATATCAATAAAGTAAATAATCGCTACAAAAAATGCCAAAAATATTAGTAATTGAAGACAATAACTTAATCCGAGAAACCGTTTTAGAAATTCTGAACTTGGGCGATTTTGAAGCTGTCGGCGCCGAAAACGGAAAACTTGGTGTCGAGTTAGCGATCGCCCAAATTCCCGATCTAATCTTGTCTGATGTCATGATGCCGGAATTCAACGGCTTTGAAGTTTTCGCGATTTTGCGATCGCACCCTGTAACCGCCAGCATTCCGTTTATTTTTCTGACAGCCTCCGAAATGGAAAAAGCCCTCGAACTCAAAGCAGACGGCTATCTCAAGAAACCTTGCAGCATGACAGAAATCCTCGGGGCGATCGCAACTCAACTAGAAAAACCGACAGTTACCAACCCAAAATATCAAAAAATACAAGACAATTCCGCCCGCTCAAATCTCAGCTCGCGCGCCAGGAATCAAAAATCTCGCTTTGAGATTGCATCGCTTTGCTCCCAATGACGCCCGCAGTAACATTACTGATACATAAATTCAGGGAATATCAAATTGGTTCCAGCCGGAGGTGACTTAGACTGGGTATGTTGATTTGGTAAAAAAGTCATGAAGGCACAACCCAAAGGCCGCCTAGTTTGGAATCACTCTACCCACCTTCCCGGTTTGATACCAATTTTAGAGCGCCTCACTCTCATAATGGGCATTCAAACCGTTACCCCAGGCGTCATTAACAAAGTTAAAGGACACATCCCCCACATGACATTAAGAGTGTCAGTACCCATTCGCGGGGGATTTAAAATCATTGCCAGACAAGGCAAAACCGTACAAGAAGTCTTTATATTAACCACTCTCACACAAAGGGACTTGGAAGAGACGATCGCCCAAACCCTAGCCAAATGACAATTTTTCCTTAGCAAGCAAAGCCCGGGCTCTAACTGCCAAAGTTTCATCGCTTTGGGCTATTTCCTCAAGTTTTGCCGAAACTTCCGCTAACCAATCCGGTTTAACAGTCGCAGCACCAGCCAAAGCTTGCAAACCTCCCGCCGCTGCGTAGCGAACCACCCATTCCGGATCTCGGGACGCTTGCAGCAGCGTTTTCACAGTGCGATTTTGAGCCTCTAAAACTTGTTCTGTCGGCATCAATTCCCAGCAAATCGTCCCCAAACCCCTAGCCGCCGCCCGCCGCACGCTCAAAGCAAAGTCATTCGCCGCCGCATCCAGCAAAATCTCTAAACCCCTAGGATCGCCAATTCCCGCCAAAGCCCGAACAGCCCAAGCTCTCGCTCCGTAATTGTAGCCGTCAAGCTGTTCTAGCAGCGGCAGCACCGCAGGTTCTCCGAGTTGAATTAGTCCGTCAACGGCGGCCACGGCGGCACCTGGGTTGTTGTAGCCGAGGACTGTAATTAAGGTAGGAATTGCTGCTTTTGAGTCAGCAGCCGACAGTGCTTTGACTGCGTTTAACAAGCCTTCGGAAGAATCTGCTTGTTCGACGGCGCGAATTAGTTCTAATGCCATTTATTTATAGTATTTACAACAGGTTTACAAACAATTTGAGGTTGGAGATTGCTAATTTTAAGAATATATGAATTATGCACGGATAGCCAGAAACCCGGTTTTCTGCGAGAATCCTTGAAATCGATCTCTATTGCTTGTTCCGACTTTGGCAGTCTATGAACAGACGATAATTTGCAAAAGTTATCTGCGTTTGGCGATCGGGAACGTTGTGCTACGATCCCTTACCTTGTCTCAAAATAATAGATTTCTTGCCTCAGTCATTTTAATCAAATTTTGGGACGCTGTTGGGAGCAACGTCCTAACTATTTTTGGAAGAAGTCTAATAACTAATCAAGTGGTGAAAACTACTTCATGCAATGTCTTCTGGTACTCGTTATTCGCTAAGTCGAGCATTTCTCCAAAAATAGGAGAGAACGGGCGGTTTGAATCCATCGCTGTATATTCTTCTAGCGATCGCCAATGTCCAAAATTGATGCAACGCCATCCATCCAAACTGCGGTGAGCATGGGTTGAAATCAGTCCCGCTTGTCCTGACACCATCTCAAGTGCCTGTCGAAATAACTCAATAAACCGAGGCTGATTTTCGGGCTGCTTCATCTTGAAAATTCCGAAGTTGATAAGTCCATCCATGCTCGGCGAGAGATGCAACTCGCTATCTTTAGGTTCTGCGGCAAAGATTTCAAACAGTTGAACATCTGGAAGTGCAAAATCTGTGAAGGGTTGAGTAGCGGCATAAGATTCTTGATCCGCCCATTGAACATAGCTTGTAACTCGCAATCCATCACGGCTACGGAGAACTGAACCAGAGGCAAATCCTTCCTTGTGTTTGAGAACAGACTCGATATTTTGAATTACGTATTCTACTAAACTTGCTTGGCTCTCAGGTTCTACAGGAAATATGGCGAACTCAGCTAGTAAGCCATTAACTTGGTTAACAATAGGCATTTGAAACCTCCGAGTGGACGACATGATAGAGATGAAACTCGTTTCGTGCTAATCCTTCCCAATAGGGTTTGTCGGGATTAAATCCTGCTTGCTTCAAAATTGCTTCAAACGCCTCTTGACTCTCCCACTGTCCGTAATTGAACATCCGGGTTCCGTCTAAACTGCGATGAAACGTTGCCGATATAAGTCCTGGTGAATTATTCATTGCTCGATCGAGTTCCGTCGTCGTTCGCTTCACCATTTCTGGTTGATTCGATGGCATCATCCGAAACTCCGCCAGATGGGTAATGCGCTCTCCTACAACAATCTCAACTTCTGCCGATATCGATTTACTTGCCGACACCTCTAACTGCACTGAGTCGGGCGGAAAAAACTCACTCAACACCACCGGAGGCTGCAAACTGCGCCGATCGAACTTGGGTTGCCATTGACTGTAAGTGAAGACGCGAACCCCATCTAAGCTTTGATGCACGCTAGCCGATACAAAGTCGGAATTTGACTTCCAGGATTTGATTTGTTCTTCGATCGCATTGACTAATCCCGATTGATGTCTCTGAGCAACCGTATACAAATCTAGCCAAACGATCGCGGTATTCGACCGATCGATCTGAACCATAAATAATCCTCAATGTGTTTCGGTTTGCACATTCTGACTTAATGTTAAACACCAATCCACAATCTGGCAACTACTACTGACACGATCGAGCGAAGTGGCATAATGTTCTCGCTCACTGGATGCGGATAGCCTTTGCATCTCAACGATAGCTTATAGCGGTTCTCACAAAGATTCGCGGACGTTGTTGGGCTTGGGCCCTCTTGATTTAAGCGGTTATATAAGCTGTCAGTCATACCTCATCTTTCTGAGAAAGGCTATATACTGCTGCATAAATTTAAAAAAAATTGCTATCATAGTTCCCTGGACTATTTACAAAAGGCTATCCATTAAATTCATAACTTGGATCGCTTCATCTGACAAAGATAGAGATGGTTGTTGATTGAGGTGATGCTCCAAAACTCCTTTGAGCGCAATCAATTTCATGCTATTTTCTGCTAAAGTTTCAGCAATAGCGGGCGCTGAGGGCAAATAGCCGATCGCCCCCAAGTCCATCAAAGCCGATCGCCTCAACTGCAAATTATCCCCATTCAAAGCAGTTACCAACCGATCTCCGTAAATGCGATCGCCAGTCAACTGATACATCGCTCGCGCCGAAGCGTACTGCACCCGCTCCACAGAATGCTCTAAAAAAGGTGAAATTAGCGGTATTGCCTCTGTCGCTTCCAGCGTACCCAAAGCTTCAATTACCGAGTCGTAAGGCTGCACGAGGTGCGATTTTCCAGGCACTCGCAGGGCTACAGCTACGCCCCCATCTAAGAGTTTCATCAGCGGTGGAATGGAATCGCGATCGCCCAGCATTTCTAGAGCTTGAGCCGCCGCTTCCCGCACGTAATAATCCGCGCATTCCAAACAGCGAGTTAGCGCCGGCAAGGCTTGTTTATCGCCCAATTTTCCTAGAGCTCGTGCCGCATTTCGCAGTAGGGAATAGTCGCCAATTTTTGTTTGTTCTGATTCTTCTTGCAAGGCGGCAATCAAAGCTGCAATTGCTGCGGGTTCCTTGACTCGAAATCTGCCTACCCACCAAGCAGCATAATAGCGGAGACTGTAGTCTTGGGAATGCAAATTTGCGATCGCCTGTTCTATTGTTAAAGACTCGCCCTCAGCTACACCCGCTGGTGGTGAGTCGGATTCATCATAATTCATAGTCATAATTCATAGTGATTAGGGAAATCGGCGATTGAAATCGCTGCTAGACAAACAAAACCCGCCTGCGCGGGTTGGGGAAACTCGGCGATTGAAATCGCGTCTAGACAAACGAAACCCGCCTGCGCGGGTTGGGGAAACTCGGCGATTAAAATCGCCCGTTCTAGCGGACTTTGCTATTAATTATGATCCGACGATGATGCAGGCAATGATTCTGCGATCGCACAGAACCGGACAATCATAAAAAATTGATTTCTGCATCTAGTCGGATTACACTAGCTATTAGACCTTAGCCAATGGCCATTAATCTCTAGTAAATTTACTAATGACTAACGACCGATGACTACTGTTCGCGAGCGGGGACAGCACTAATAACTGATGACTAACGACTAAATTGGAGTAATGCTGGCGATTTTCCCGCCCAAGCGTTGAAATTTCTGCATTTGCGAGGACAAATCCTCACCAGGTACGATAAACGCCTTGCTGCTGTGGCGCACCCTGGGATAGCCACCCGTCCGAATGCCCGACACTTCAACGCGGAAAAGCCGCCCTTCTTTACCGTAAGCTGCCGCACCACCAAAACCGCTGCTGGGAGTTACGTTTTGTGTCGAAGACCGGTATGCCCAACCTTCGTTGCCACCAGAAGGCCCAACTACAGCAGTAGCGCTGTTAGTGCCTAATTCGACAGCTAAGCGGGAGTTATTTCCTTCGAGTTGAGATGTATCGCTGTTGGCATAGCCGCGATATAGCCGGAACATCCGGGTAAAACCAACGGTTTTTTGACCTGTCTGAGTGTTAAAGCCCCGGTAGTAAGGGACGATATTATCACCGAAACTTTCTTGATACTCTACTGAATCGATGTAAGAATCAATATCAGCATCGTAGCCTTCTGTTTGGTACAAATCTAAGTGATAAACTACTTCAGATTCGTCGTAGGGAGCGCGACCGAGCAAGTGTTTGTAGTTTAGTTCGATCGTCCGAGTTTGGAAGCTGCTGTACAAAAACTTGGTTTTGTACAGTTCCGATTTTGCCACTGCCCGCACAAATTCTCGCACCGTTAAACTGCCGTCTCGCAGGAGAGATTCAGCACTTGTCAGGCGCTCGGATTTCATCAAATAGTCGTTGCCCAGCACCTGACGGTAAACTGCACGAATCACAGTTTCAATGTCGTCTTTGGTGTAGTTCGGGCGCAATTCTACCTTAGGTGCATCGCTCAATGCGGATGTTCCCAGTCTGGACGCTGCTGTGGAAATAGCCACCAGATTTTCTCCTAAATTAATAACAAAAATTTAAAGCTTGGTTGAACTTGAGATTTTTAGGACTAAGGCCAAGATGTGTCAAATTTGGGTGCACTCCCGGCGCAGCTTGTATGTACACATCAATTAATCCTAATTTGCTAAAGACGTTTCAAAAAACATCTTTACATACAAACTTTAAGCTGTGGTAATACTTACCACTTTGCCACCACGTTTGTTGATTTGCTGCAAGCGGGTCGAAAGTCGATCGTAAGACACGAGATATTCGGTAGTTCTACACCGCACTTGGGGTGAAAACTTAGCCGCCGAACCTTCGATTCAAAAAACTTTTTCCGTTGACACTCTCAGCGCTCTTCGCGACTGAGATTCTTAAGAAATTTCGTTCTTAATATCCCTATTGCTAGGGTTCCTGGGCGCAATCCTCTTACCAAAAAATGGTGGGCTGCTATCCTTGCCTTTGGGCAAGCTCCTCAAGCGTTTAAGGGGCTAAGCCCTTGGTAACGCGAGAGTCCCCGCGTACCTTTAATATATGGTAGGAATTTGCTTCTCAGGTTTGCACCTGTGTATCCATCCCAACAATAGAGTGTAACGGCAAAAGCCCTTTTTACACTGCTAAAAATGTGAAAAATCAAGAAAGATTCACGGCGGTTAAAACCGCCCGTGCCGCTTTCATGGAAGGTCTAAAGACTCGCTCGTTTTCCGCTTGCCGAACTTTTTTTATAAGTTTCGGACTCAGGAACTCCCGCACAAAATCTTTAACTGAAATCTGCCCTTCCAGCAGGAAAGATTTGGCACTGGTAACTCGTTCGCTCGACATTAAATACTCGTTACCGAAAACTTGGCTGTAAGCGACACAAATTACTGCTTTCGCATCGTCTTGCGTCCACCGAGGGCGCAGTTCTACTCGTCTCGCTTTTTCAAATGCTTTTATTCCTAACTTTTCTGCTTTTCATGCTTGAAAAACTAAAAAGTTCTGAAAAAAGTATTTGGAAGACTCCGCTAAGATCGCAGATGCCCGGAATCGTAAACAACAGTTAACACTCAAGCTAACAGCAGCTTACATTTCCGGGCATCACGCAAATCTAGCTTAGAGCGTTGACTGCGTAGTCGAGGTAGGAATTGGCTTCAGTTGCAGCATCGCCACTCAAACCGTGGTTGGCTTTGATGTACTTGAGAGCTTCAACATACCAGCTAGGAGACAATTCAAATGTCCGGTTGATTTCGTCAATACCTGCAATCAGGTACTCATCCATTGGACCTGTGCCGCCTGCAACTAAGCAGTAGGTTACCATCCGCAGGTAGTAGCCGATGTCGCGGGAGCACTTAGCTTTACCGGTTGAGGTAGAAGCGTAGTTTGGCCCTTGCATTTGTTGAGTGTACGGGAACTTGTTGTACACAGCTTGAGCTGCACCGTCGATCAAGCGCGCAGAGTTGGCGCTCAAAGACTTGGCTGCTTCCAAACCTGCTGCTGCTTGGCGGAAACGACCGAAGGCTACTTGCAATTCGGTGCTGCTCAGGAAGCGGCCTTGAGAATCGGCGGCGGTTACTGCTTCAGTCAAAGGGGTTTTCATTGTTCTGCTGTCTCCCTAATGTTGTTTTGTTTGTACCAAAATGATTGCTTGCAAATAATGCGATCGCTCGCTTCTTTACAGGAAGAAATGTTCGGGCTCGCTATTTTTAGCCGACTGCATTAGCTGCGCGGTCGAAGTAGCTGCCGATTTCGGACATCAGCGAGCTGCAATCACCACGGGTAATGCCGTTGGGGTCGTTAGCAAGCGCGATCGCTGCTTCTTTCATTTTTTGTACGCCGGTTGCAACGGATGCACCTGGAGTTCCCAGAGCTTGGTATGTTTCGCGCAGACCGTTCAAGCAACGATCGTCCAAAACGCTGGCGTCGCCTGCAAATGTGGCGTAGGTTACGTAGCGCAAGATGATTTCCATGTCGCGCAAGCAAGCTGCCATGCGGCGGCTGGTGTATGCGTTGCCACCGGGGGCGATCAACTGAGGCTGTTCAGCAAACAAAGAGCGAGCTGCATTAGCGACGATTGTGGATGCGTTACCGGTGATGCGGTTTACTGCGTCAATCCGCTTGTTGGCGTCAGAAACCATGCTGCTGAGAGCATCTAGTTGGCCAGCAGCCAAAAATTCGCCGCGAGCGTCTGCTTGGGAAACCACTTTTGTAAATGCGTCAAACATGAACGAACTCTCCTACTTTGAGTTAATTGAGTTTGGTTGCGGTATAAAACCGTTAAGTTAAATTTGTTCAGGCTGTTGGGCCTGCAAGGGTTGAAGGTTGACGCCAGCTACTGCGCTGGCCGGCTCGATCTCTCCCTTTCCGCTACCTTCACTATTGTGACATTGCAACGGACATTTAAGAAACCTTAGAAAATTTTACATCTTTTATGAGATGCGACAAACCTTGTCAATCAGTGTTTTTGTTAACTTTCGCCTGTCGTTTCAACCCTCTGATAACCTTTATACAATGCTGGTTCCTCTTTGTTTATTACAAATTATTACGAAAACTTATTTCTGTGAGAAGGTAAATCGATGTGGGGCAAGTGGTGGCAAATCTAATCCCTGGGATAGATGCCAGATTGCAGCGGTAAACTGCCGATCGAGAGATTGTCTGTGATATTCGAGGGTTCGATGGGGAGAAAATCCGATGGGATTCGGGGATTAGGGCAGACAGGGAAAGGATTTGACGAGTTTCGATCCCTTGAAATATAGAATTCAAATGCAGCACAACATAAGTCTAGAGTTGGCTTCGATCGCCCTTTTTGTCACTCTGCCATCGCCCTGAATTGTCCCGTGGGCCGATCGCCTCTGTTGGCTTTCCCAGGGCAAAGCCGAATAGTGAAGAAAAGTTAACAAAATTTAAGTTTTGCTAAAACAAGCCCGGGGGAATAGGGAAAAAAGCAAAAATTATGTCCGATGCAGGATGTCGGCAGAATGTGGTGTTGGTAAAATCCAACAGATTGGCAGGGCGATCGGCACAACCTCAGCTTTTGAACGAAATATCACCATTTAAAGACAAAACTCAGCCGCTGGGTCTTGGGTAAAAGCCGGAGAAATTGCTAATTTTTAGTTGTAAGGTGGATAAGTGCTATCAGCGGTAGGTCTACAAACGGTGCGAGAGAGCCGCCAGACGCAGTGAAGTTGACAGCTTCCTGCTCTCTCGGCATCGAACCGGGGCCCAATACGAGTCTCAAGTTCAGCAGTTTTTGATTCAGAACTCAAAACTAAAAACTCTTTTACTGCCATCAGCCACATTCATCGGCTGTAACTTGTTCGGCCGCAGTCCCCTAATTGCCCCATGCTCGATCGTAATTTATGTCTTCAAATTCTCCATCTTCTTGGCACACCGTACCAATTGATAAAACCCTCCAGCAGCTAAGCAGTAACAAAGACGGGGGCTTGAGCAGCCAACAGGTGTCCGAACGCTTGCAGCAATACGGCCCCAATGAACTCGAAGAAACAGGAGGCCGCAGTGCTTGGTCGATTTTTGTCGATCAGTTCACCAACATCATGTTGTTGATGCTGATAGGTGTGGCGGTGGTTTCTGCATTCTTAGATATCAGGTCAAATACTTTTCCGAAAGATGCGATCGCCATTTTTGCGATCGTCATACTCAACGGCATTCTCGGCTATTTCCAAGAGCAAAGTGCCGAAAAAGCCCTCGCAGCCCTCAAAAACCTCTCTTCCCCCCTAGTCCGAGTCCTGCGGGACGGCAAAACTTCGGAAATCGCAGCCAAGGAACTCGTACCCGGAGACGTGATGCTGTTGGAGGCTGGGGTAAAAATAGCAGCAGACGGGCGCTTGATCGAAGCTTCCAACCTGCAAGTCAGAGAATCTGCTTTGACGGGAGAAGCGATCGCAGCTACCAAACAAGCCGATCTCGAACTTCCCGAAGATGCTTCGTTGGGCGATCGACTCAACCTGATTTTTCAGGGGACAGAAGTTGTTCAGGGACGGGCCAAGGCGATCGTCACCAACACCGGAATGCAAACGGAATTGGGCAAAATTGCCGCCATGCTTCAGTCAGTAGAAACCGAACCAACTCCCCTACAACAGCGGATGGGACAGTTGGGAAATGTTCTAGTCTCCGGCGCCCTAGGCTTAGTGGCAATTGTCGTCATCGGTGGGATGATTACCTTCAACAACGGCAGCATTGGGTTCGATACCAGCAGATTTGAAGAATTGTTAGAAGTTTCTCTCAGCATGGCTGTGGCTGTCGTTCCCGAAGGACTTGCGGCCGTCGTCACAGTTACTTTGGCGCTGGGAACTAGGCGGATGGTGAAGCGAAACGCTCTAATTCGCAAACTGCCGGCTGTAGAAACTTTGGGTTCGGTAACAACCATTTGTTCCGACAAAACAGGTACTCTGACTCAAAATAAAATGGTAGTGCAGCTACTATCTACAGGCGACTGCACTATCAGTGTTGCAGGCGACGGCTATGCCCCGATCGGAGATTTTACCGATCGGCATACCTCGACCCAAATTAATAATTTAGAAGAATATCCAGAACTCGAATCTTTATTAATTGCTTGTGCAGTTTGCAACGACGCAGTATTGCAGCACGAACAGCAAGAATGGAAGATTTTGGGCGATCCTACGGAAGGAGCTCTGCTATCTTTAGCGGGAAAAGCAGGCATTTATAGGGAAAAACAGTCTCAATTGCTGCCGCGCACGGCGGAGTTTCCTTTTTCTTCCGAACGCAAGCGGATGAGCGTAATTTGCGAAGTACCCGGACATTCGGGACATTCGGGCTTTCCCGCACCAAACGGACAGCAGCAGAATTATTTGATGCTGACGAAAGGTTCTCCCGAGTTGACTTTGGAGCGCTGTCAAGGAATTATAGTCGGCGATCGAGTACAACCTTTAAACCAGGAAATGCGCGATCGCATCCTCGCCGAAAACAATAACATGGCAAGCGGGGGTTTGCGAGTCCTCGGGTTTGCATACAAAATCTGGGAAAACGTGCCGCCCGAAGGTTCCGAGGAAATCAGCGAACAAGAGATGATTTGGCTGGGACTCGTCAGTATGCTTGACGCGCCGCGCCCGGAAGTACGGGAAGCCGTGGTGAAGTGCCGCGATGCAGGGATTCGGGTGGTGATGATTACAGGAGATCACCAGTTGACGGCACAGGCGATCGCCTACGATTTAGGTATTGCGACAGAGGGCGATCGAGTTCTCACCGGTCAAGAATTAGAAAAGCTCAGTCAAGAACAACTAAAACAACAAGTCGAACACGTCAGCGTTTACGCCCGCGTCTCCCCCGAACACAAATTGCGTATCGTCCAAGCTTTGCAAAGTTTAGGCAAATTTGTCGCCATGACAGGCGACGGAGTTAACGACGCGCCCGCCTTGAAACAAGCCGATATCGGCATTGCAATGGGGATTACCGGCACCGATGTCAGTAAAGAAGCTAGCGATATGGTACTCCTCGACGACAACTTCGCAACAATTGTCGCCGCCGCCGAAGAAGGACGAGTTGTTTATACCAACATTCGCCGCTTTATTAAGTACATTTTGGGCAGCAACATCGGCGAAGTTTTGACAATTGCCGCTGCACCTTTATTGGGTTTGGGAGGAGTACCGCTGACGCCCCTCCAAATTTTGTGGATGAACTTAGTAACAGATGGCGTTCCGGCTTTGGCCTTAGCCGTGGAACCAGCCGAACCAAACGTGATGAGAAAACCTCCTTTCAGTCCGCGCGAAAGTATTTTTGCCCGGGGTTTGGGTTCTTACATGATTCGGATCGGGATTATCTTTGCAATTTTGACGATCGCGATGATGTCCTGGGCTTACGGATATACTCACACTCCCGGACACGGCGATCCAGATGCTTGGAAAACCATGGTATTTACTACTCTGTGTTTAGCGCAAATGGGTCATGCGATCGCAATTCGATCTAACACTCAGCTAACGATCGAGTTAAATCCCTTCACTAATGTTTTTGTGTGGGGAGCTGTGATTGTGACTACTGCTTTGCAATTAATGTTGATTTACGTTCCACCGCTGAGAGCATTTTTCGGAACTCACTATTTAACGCCTTTTGAATTGATGATTTGCTTCGGATTCAGCGCCCTAATGTTTGTCTGGATTGAAATGGAAAAACTGTTCGTGCGCTTATACAAAGCTCGCAAATAGTGTTAACGGCTGACGGATAATGAGCGCTGTTTCATTATTCGTTAGGTCGCTGACACTTGGCAAGATTTTCAACACCATCAAGTCATAGCAAGCACAACGATCCGCAAAAAATGGAATTCCACCGATTTGCCCTTGAATTAGGTAAGGTGCCCAATGCACACCCTACGATGACTGTATTACCAATAACTAATAACGAATAACAACTAACCAATAACAATATTATGTATTTGAAAACACTGCACCTACGGCAGTTTCGCAACTACTTCGATCAAAAGGTAGCCTTTGACGCTCCCAAAACCATATTAGTAGGAAATAACGCCCAAGGAAAATCTAACCTGTTAGAAGCGGTAGAGTTGCTTTCGACATTAAAAAGCCACAGAGTATCGCGCGATCGCGACTTAATCCTCGACTCAAAGCCGATCGCCCAAATAGATGCTACACTCGAACGTCAAACCGGAGCGATCGACTTATCTTTAACACTGCGCTCCGGGGCGCGCCGCAGCCTGAAGCTCAACGGCGAACCGCTGCGCCGCCATTTAGACTTCTTGAGCGTCATCAATGTAGTACAATTTTCCTGTTTGGATTTAGACTTAGTGCGCGGCGGGCCCGAAGGAAGGCGCAACTGGATCGATCGGCTAGTCATCCAACTAGAGCCGATTTACGCTCACATTTTGCACCAGTACAACCAAATTTTGCGCCAGCGAAACGCTCTGTTAAAACGTTCTAGAGAAACCAGAAAAACAGAATTTTCCCAAAGTTTGGACAAAATGCGATTTATCGGATCTGAAACTCCCGAAGACCAAAATATCGCAGAATCCCCAATGCCCAATGCCCCATTCCCAATGCCCAATGCCCAATCCCCCATTCCCAGTTCAGAATTAGCCTTGTGGGACGCACAGTTGGCGACAGCCGGGGCTCGGGTAATCCGCAGGCGCGATCGTATTTTGGAACGTTTGATGCCTTTAGCGCGCAATTGGCACGGTTCAATTAGCGGTTCCACAGAAGTTTTAGATGTCAAATACGATGCTAATATTGAAGTCAGCTCGGAATTAATCGGTAAAGACAATCTCGAAGGAGTGCGGCAAGCATTTTTAGAGAAAATTCAAAAAAGGGCGATCGCAGAACAATTTCAAGGAACCACCTTAGTCGGCCCGCACCGCGACGACATTACATTTACAATTAACAATACTCCAGCGCGCCAGTACGCATCCCAAGGTCAGCAGCGAACTCTCGTACTAGCATTAAAATTAGCCGAATTGCAGCTTATTGAAGAAGTCGTGGGCGAAGCACCTTTACTATTGCTCGACGACGTACTTGCAGAACTCGATCTGAGCCGCCAAAATCAACTTTTAGAAACAATTCAAGAACGATTTCAAACTCTGATTACTACCACTCACCTAGGCGCTTTTGACAGTCAGTGGCTGCGCCAGACTCAAATTCTATCCGTCGTTTCCGGACAAATCAATCAATTTTAGATTTGAGAGTTGAGATTGATAAATCATATTATGTCTGCTCACTTATCCCTAATAAAAATAGTTTGTAGTGAGGACTTTAGTCCTAGTAGTGGATGCGGACTAAAGCCCGAACGATCAAACCAATTTGATTGTGGTCGTTCGAGCGGATATGATATCAATCTATGTGAGATTGACAAATTTTACTTTTCATGGTATCCATGCAAAAATCTTGAAAAGTTGACATAATTAGGTCAATTCGAGATAGGATAAAGGTTAATTTTGATTGCCGCTTTCGCCTCCATTTTTCTAAGCCTTATGAAGCATTACATTTCCCGTCTGTTAGCTCTGGTATTAGTTGTTGTCATCGGCGTAGCAGGCTGTACCAATGTTCCTGCCACTCTGAGCGGAGACTACAGCAAAGATACATTAGCATTAGTCACCAGCTTGAGAACAGCGCTTACTTTGCCAGAAGGCACGCCGGAAAAAGCAGCCGCTCAAGCCACTGCTCGCACAAGTATCAATGATTTTTTCGCAGCATACCGCCGCGATCCCGCTCTTACAAAGCTGGCATCTTTCACCACAATGCGGACGGCATTAAACTCTTTGGCTGGACATTACAGTTCCTATCCAAACCGTCCCGTTCCTGAAAAGTTGAAAAAACGTCTTGAGTCGGAATTTCAGCAAGTAGAATCTGCTCTCAATAGAGGAGCTTAATCTCAAACATTAGGGATAAAAGATAATTTGAATAATTCATCTTTTATCCTTAATATTTGATAATCAACAATTTTTAGTAGAAATATCAACTGCTTTTAGCGCCGGCTGTACCCAGGCGCTTTTTTTGCAGGATTTTGCTGTAGGGTTAGCCGCCATTGACATTTGCATTGTGCGATCGACTTGTGCCATAACTAGGTCAGTCCATTTTAGATTTGAGATTGACTGACTCCACAGATTAGTCTGGGAAATTTAACTTTGATCTAAGATTAGGGTTCTCCACAACTCGATTGGGGGGCTTGCACCTGTTGTTGGACGGGGTAAACCTAAAAAAAAGTAGAAAATTTGTAGCTGTGCGTCTGCGCGATCGCCAAAAATGCGATCGCCACCCAATTTCAACTAAAAAACCAGATTCAATTATCCCATGAAAATTGCACCAACTCGCATCGCCAACTTTCAATCCCAGCGACGCTGTTTAAGTGCGGTAACTGCTGTTTTAACCAGTAGCTTCATCAGCCAGCTTGTTTTGCCATTTATCGAAAATCAACCAGCTTTTGCCGAAACATCAGCCTATTGTCAATTATCCAAAGAGCAAGTCAATCAAAAAGAAGACTTGCGCCGCGCCGCCCTGTCAGGAAAACCGGAATCCCAGCAAGCATATTTTGCCGTCTTGAGCAAACACGCACGGGAAATCGCAGAATGCCGCCAAAAAACTTGGCCCGAAACCCAAGCAGTTTGGTTGCGTTTATATCCCTGCGATGTCAGGCCCGGAGAGATCGATCGCGTATTAGACAAAGTTGTCAACAAAGGCTACAATCAAGTCTACGTCGAAGTGTTTTACGACGGTCAAGTGCTCCTCCCAGCCGCAGATAATCCAACTGCTTGGCCTTCGGTTTTGCGAAATCGCGGCTACGAAAAGTATGATTTGTTGGAAAAGGCGATCGCCAAAGGCAAACAGCGAGGATTAAAAGTATACGCCTGGTTATTTACCATGAACTTTGGCTATACCTATGCTCAGCGTTCCGACAGACAGCAAACCCTCGCCCTCAACGGCAAAAATCAGACAAGTTTAACAGTAATTCAAGACGCAGGTTTAGACGACCAAACCGGAGAAAATCATGCCACCCACGCCTTTGTCGATCCCTACAATCCGCAAGCAAAGCAAGACTATAGTTTGTTAGTAAATCAAATAGTCAAGCGCAGGCCACAAGGAATGTTATTCGACTACATTCGTTATGTGCGGGGCGTCGGGCCTGCCTCAGTTGCTACCAAAGTTCAAGACTTGTGGATTTACGGTTCAGCATCGCAGCAAATGCTTTTGCAGCGGGCTAACAATCAGCAAGGACGAGATTTAATTCAGCGATATTTGACTAAAGGATTTATCAATACTAATGACGTTCAAGCCGTAGTCAAACAGTATCCAACCGAGCAAGAACCTCTTTGGCAGGGGCGAATTCCGCGAGCCATTCCAGTAGCAACTCCAGCTTCTAGAAGGGGAAATGCCACATCAAAAGCAGCTTCAATAACTCCCGCTACCAAATCGCAAAACCCTGCAACTCCCACACCAAAACCGACACCAACACGGCCGCTTCCCGATACCGGCATTCTGCAAAAAGACCTCTGGCAACTGAGCGTTGCTCACGCAGTCCAAGGAATTTTAGATTTTTTTGGGATGGCGACTCAACCAGCTCAAAGAATGGGGATTCCTGTAGGAGCGGTGTTTTTTCCTAATGGAAATGAAAAGATAAATCAAGGGGGATTTGATTCGAGATTGCAGCCTTGGGACAGGTTTCCGGCTGGGGTGGAATTCCACGCGATGTCTTACGGCAATTGTGGGAATGTAAGCTGCATTGTGCCGCAGGTGCAGCGGACGTTGAGTTTAGCGCCTCCGGGAGCAAAAATCATTCCTGCTATTGCCGGAGATTGGGGAAAATCTCTAAAAAATCGTCCGTCTTTGGAGATTCAAATGCGGGCAATTCGTGCTGCAACGCCCCAAATTAATGCGGTGAGCCATTTTTCTTTTGGCTGGCAAGAACCGGAGGATGAAAGGGCACGGCAAACTTGCAGACTGTAGTGTAATTATTTGTAGAGACGCAATTCGTAGCGTCTCTATAAAGTAGCCTTTGGAAAGGAAGCTAACTGTTGGACAAACTCTTGATGTGCGTCACTGTTTAATCCGGCTTGAAGAGTTGCCATCGCACTTGGCATATCCCCGTCCAAGAGTGCTGAAACTGCCAGCCACAACCCCGGAAAAACGTGGCTGCGGATAATTCCTGCTGCATCTGGGAGCAGAGAAATATATTCTTCTTCCTGCAATGAAAACCAATCAATCCGGCGATTCATTACTTGCCAAACCAGATATTCTTTGACTCCATTGCGGCGGTAAACTCGCTTTTTGTCGCGCAGATCGATCGTAGCGGTACTTGCAGAAATTTCGGCAACAAATTCGGGTGCGCCTTCGATATATCCGTCATCGCTAAGGCAAGTTTGGCCGCCGCGTTGAGCATCAATTAGCAGTACAGCATCGGGTTGGGGTTCGTTATCTACATCGAGGCGCACAGTGGGATTATCGCCCAGACGCACGCCTGGAGTAGCAATTTTGTAAGTCCACAGCCAGCCCATTAAATCGGCATGGGGTTCGGCGTGGGGTTCAAAGCGTAAGGGTGAAGCCATATAAACAATTCCTTCAATCAATTCTGCTTTTTTGAGTGCTGGCATGGCTGTGTAGCGCCGCTCGAATTCGGCACGGGTAAGCAAATCGCCATTTTCCAAAGGGGGGATCGTAATGCGGCTGAGATTTGCCGGAGCAATCATGGCTTTTCTCCTATTATGATGTGTCGGTATCTTAGATTTTAACTAATTTTAGGTAAAGCTGTAAGCGATAATTAGAGCGTCGATCGCAAATAGTACAGTCAATGAATACCAGATTTACTAAGAAATTGTGGTTTAAAATCGCTATAATTATCAGTTTTATCTCTGTAATTTTGCTATTTCCCGATCGCCTAAAAACTGCGAATTCAAATTCGTTAGCCCAAATCCCCCCTTTTGGCAATCCCCCGCCCAACCTCCTCAAACCGCCCAAACCCCAAATACTTCCTTCTCCCGCCGCAACTCCGTCTCCGAAACCTGTCGTAGAACCTTTAGTATTCGCACCACCGGCGCAATTTCGCGGACAAATTGTTTACCAAGCAAGTATCAGCGACTCAAAAGTTATTGCCCTGACTTTTGATGATGGCCCAACTGCGGAAACTTTGAAAATATTAAAAATATTGCAGAAACATAACGCGGTAGCTACGTTTTTCTGCTTGGGTGCAAATTTGCGAGAGTATCCCGAAATTGCCAAACAAGTAGTAAAGGCCGGAAATGCGATCGGCAATCATACTTGGCATCACTTTTATCACAATGTCACGGAAAAAATAGCATCGGATGAAATTGATAATACAGGAGTGCACATTTATCGATCGACTGGGGCGAAAAGTTTGTTGTTTCGTCCTCCCGGTGGGCGCTTAAATAACGGTTTTGCGGATTACGCCAAAAAGAAAAATTATGTGGTGGTGATGTGGTCGATCGATCCTAAGGACTTTTCGCAACCTCCGGCGGCTGCTATAGCCCGTACTGTGCTGTCTCAAGCGACATCAGGGGCGATCGTATTGTTGCATGACGGTGGTGGCGATCGCCAGCAAACAGTCGAGGCCGTATCTGCAATTATTCCCAAACTCAAACAGCAGGGATACCGTTTTGTCACCGTACCGCAATTACTGGAAATGCAAGCAGCCCAAAAACAGGAAAAGGGCGATCGCAAATCCCAATAAACACACCTTGTATCTCATCTGCGTACCCTTCGGGAAGGCTTCGCCTACATCCGCGTTAATCTGCCTTTATCTGCGGTTCAAAATCCCGATCGTGCTAAACTTATGAATAACCATAAAAACTTTTATCAATCATCATGCAAAAACTACAAGCAAGAGATATCAACCTCCGCTATTTAATCGACAACTTCGGTTTACAGCGAGTGCGGAATCAAGAGTTTTTCCGAGAATGGCAAGAAAACTTGCCCGAAGTAACAGACTCGGAGAAACAATTGCTCGATCGCGTTCAAGACATATACTTTAACTTAGTAGACACCCCGCCTGTGTTGGAGAATGCAGTCAAGCTAACAATCATCAGCCCGATTTTGTTTATTGCCGGTCTCTTTGAGTCTCCTTTTCAAGTCAAAGCCGAAAAGTCGATCGCCATTCAAGAAGAAGACGAAGGCAGAATCATCGAAGGTAGAATAGATATCTTAATTATGAAAGCAAACCTATGGGTGACAGTAATTGAATCCAAACAACTTGCTTTCTCAACAGACGAAGCACTTTCCCAACTCCTGACATATATGCTGGCAGATCCGAATCCAGAAACTCCTACTTTTGGGATGATTTCCACAGGTGCTAACTTCTCTTTTGTCAAGTTAGTCAGAGGCGAAACTTTGCAGTATGCCCGATCGCCTGAATTTGTTGTTTCCAATCCCGGCAATGAATTGTACCGCGTTTTGCAGATTTTAAAACGCCTGAGTCAACTTCCAGACTAGCTAAAAAAGCCATTTTGAGCTATCTTTCAAAACAGACAATCATCTAATATCTCAAATTTCAAACTGGTGCGAGCATGGTAAATTACTGGATAGTCGGCGCTGTAGCAATAGCTTCTGTATTTTGGGCAGAAATCATCCGAGACTTTTATCACGTTGCGTCTCATTATGTGCCGCCACTGCAAAAGCTGCACAATTGGCATCACCGGGTTTTTCGCCCGAATTTGACGCCCGTTAGCGAGACAATTTACAAGCAAGCGCACTGGCGTCACGATGTGCCCGAAGCTGCGGCGATGTTGGTTTTGGGCTTGTTGCTGTGGGTTTTAGCTTATTTTGCGTTGCCGCAATATCACTGGGGCGCAGCAGCGGGTTGTATTTATACTTTAAGCTTTTTGTTGAGTGCGATCGCCCGCGCGATCGGAATCAAAGGCGCAGACGAGTTAACCGACATCACCCACCAACCGGGAAACTTCCAAACTATCCCCGGTAAATGGTTTGTGAATAAACCTTACCACTGGAAGCATCATTTCGACAATCAAAATGCTTACTATTGCGGTACTTTCACCTTAATAGATAAACTTATGGGTACAGCACTTTCTCTCAAAGGCAAAACTGTCGCCGTCACCGGCGCATCAGGAACATTGGGGCGTTTGCTTCTGAAACACCTGCACAAAGCTGGTGCAAAAGTTATCGCCCTCTCCTCTGGAAATGAGGAAATTACTGTGAATGTAGACGGCGAGATTTTGCCTGTAAAAACCGTAACTTGGCAGGCTGGCGAAGAGGCTGATTTAGCTAAATTGTTAGAAAAAATTGATATTCTCGTCATCAATCACGGGATTAATTTACAGAAAGAAAGAACCGGAGAGGCGATCGCAAACTCATACGAAATTAACACTTTTTCCGCGTGGCGGCTGATGGAACTGTTTTTCTTAACAGTCCGTACTAATGAAAATATAGCTTGCAAAGAAGTTTGGATCAACACTTCCGAAGCAGAAGTGATTCCCGCTGTCAGTCCCCTGTACGAACTCAGCAAGCGTGCCCTGGGAGATTTAGTCACTCTGCGACGGCTGGATGCGCCCTGTATCGTCCGCAAACTGATTTTAGGGCCGTTCAAAAGCAACTTAAACCCGATCGGCATTATGTCTCCTGACTGGGTAGCGCAGCAAATTGTCAAACAAGCTAAAGCTGATGTCCGCAATATCATCGTCACAATCAATCCTTTGACTTTGATCGTTTTCCCAGTTAAAGAATTCTTTGTTTCTTCGTATTTCCAACTCTTCAGCCGCAAGACAGTTGCAGAGATTAAAGCAGCGGCGACAGCGGAAAAATCCAGCGTTGAAGCTAAGATTAATTGACAAAGAAGAAGACCGGGCGGTTGGAAACCGCGGCTACACAGACACTCACGCGCCTCCGCGGGTTGAAGACAGGCCGTTAAATTTACGTTATTATCTTCAGTCCGCGGAGGCGGACATCGTTTGTATAGACGCGGTTTCAACCGCCGAGTTTCAACCGCCGAGTTTCAACCGCCTACTCCGATCTAATTACTAACCTCAGCCATTTCAATCACGCGCCCATCATAATCCTTAACCAAAAAATTAAGCGGCTTTTCCCGGCGAATTTTATAACTAATCCCGCGAGTTTGTACTCTCATTAATAGCTGATCCAAACAATCGCGATCGAAACAAACATGACGTTCGCGATTTTTTTCGCCTGCGCCAGCCCCGCTAATAATGTGCAGTTGCGTATTTTTCATCAACTGATACCACAAACCCTCGGGACTCCCCATCGTTTGAGAGCTCGTTCCCCTCCCGACATTGGGCGACAAATACAGGGGGTCGATACCCGTTGTCCCCAAGGTTTGTTCGTAATTGTAGTAGTAATGCAGCGGCACTTCTGCTACAGGAAGGCTTAGCATACCTTCATAGAACTCCCTCGCCTGTGCGAGATCCGATACCATCACCGTGTGTACCTTGGGAGCACTGGTGAGAAACATCCACATCGCCCCCGCATAGGCGGCCAGCAGCATCACCATAATCCCTTGAGTCGAAAACAAGCCGTCTAGGGGTAAGTCCGGCAAAAAAGAGCTCAGGTACAAGGGCCGAAGTCCAAAAGCAATAAAACTAACTGCTAGAGTCATGAATTATAAGAAAGGGTAAACAACGAAATTTATCAAGATTGCGGTCGCGATCGCCCGCGAGACTTAAACTATTAGCTTAGGCATCTAATATAGCAAAAACTAGCGATTAGGCCCTACCCGATGAAAGTCTTTGTCTACGGCACTCTCAAACCGGGGGAGTGCAACTATCTGCGCTACTGCGAGGGAAAGGTTGTGGATGCTTTGCCCGCGATCGCACGTCAATGCCAACTTTTTGCACTGCCGATCGGCTATCCTGCAATGGTGGTCGGAGAGGGCACTGTCTATGGTTTTCTGCTTTGTTTCGCAAATTCCGCTATTTTGGACGATTTAGACAGACTGGAAGACTATCATCCGCTGCGGGAATCGACGGAAAACGAATATCAGCGGCAGGAAATCGAAATTTGCGATCGACACCTCAAACCCTTAGGCACAGCTTGGACATACTGCATGGTACCCGATCGCGTTCGTACCCTAGGAGGCATCTGGCTGCCCGATGGGACGTGGGAAAATCGGTTTTTGACAAAATAAGATCGGACGGCGGTTTTCTTCAACTTCAACCCGCTTGCAGTGGGTTTTGTTTGTATCGACGCGGTTTCAACCGCCGGGTTTTCTTCAACTTCAACCCGCTTGGAATGGGTTTTGTTTGTATCGACGCGGTTTCAACCGCCCAGTTTTCCGATCGCGAATTGCGATCGAACCTGTAACCATAATCCCGAACACATCGCTCGATCGCTTCTAACGACCAGCTTGAGTGCTATGTTGAGGTAGTACAGGCTGGAAATATTTAACGATCGACAGATAATTGCGGCGCTCAGAATTGTATGTATATAGCCTTTCTCAGAAAGATGAGGTATGCCAAGATATGCTGGAACTCCTACAGTGTAAAGCTTTTCATTTCAAGACACGATCGTCCTTATCAAAACAGTATTGATTTATTGGTCAATACCAATGAGGATTACCAAGCTCGAATGCTGCGCGGGGGTTCGTGGTTCCTCAGTCCGTGGCTCTGCCGCTCTGCTTTTCGCTACTACGATGCGCCGGACATCGACTTTAACGTCCTCGGTTTTCGGGTTGTGTATATAGCTGCGTGGACTTAAATAAAAATGTACCGCTAATTCGTAGTAGGATGTTGATGTAAATCATGGCAAAGAGAGGGCGAGTTTATGAGATTGTTTGTGGGTTTGATGGATGTCTGCGAACCCATCTCTGCAATTTAGTAATTGCGAATTTAATCAAATTTGTACCGACGTATATTTATAAGACAATGTTTATTAACAGATAGACCAATACGCTTGATTTAAGACTATTTTGGACATAAAAAGCTGTGAAAAATAAATACTGCGACTGCTTCGTCCCTCGGACTAAAAATGTCAACTCAACTGTATCGAGCTAGAATTATTCAAACAATGCTGAAGCAGTCTCCCCATTTGCATTAGCAGTCATGACAAAAAACTTTTTTCATGGTAAATTTAGGACTTAGGAATAGACCAAAGAAACCGCGTTTTTTCCTTAATATGCAGGTTAAAAGGCATCTTTTCGTAAAAAACCCGGTTTGTGGTCACCCGTGCGTACAGTCATGTTAGCGAAGGGTAAATCCCAGCTCGTTCCAGGTAAACGGACTTGTTTCTGCCAATTCTCCTTGCAGTTTTGCTTCCAAGTCAAAGGGCTTCCCACAATCCCAAATTTTGATTTCTAGGCGTTCTGGAAATACTGTTATTTCCAACTCGATTGGAGTTGCTAATGGCAGGTCTTTATGAGCATGGCGAACAGCATTTGTAAATCCTTCGATTGTTGCAAGTTTCCATTGGTGAAAAACTGCTTCTGGAATCTGTAGATGCTCTAATTGATCGACCCAAGATAAAACTTTAGCAACCGCCTTGATATCAGAATTACTTGTAAGGCTGATTTTTTGAAGTGGCTGGTTTGAACTGACCTCGGATTCGGTATCTCGTTGTTTTTGAAACCATTTATTTAAAACATCGATCGGTCGCTTAACACCACTAGCTTGAGTGCTGTCTTGGGGCTGATAATGTTTCATCAGGAACAAACAGTTTCGACTGTCATAAGTACGGGTATAGCTTAGCTGATCGGCTATTTTGCCAAGGACTTTTATGCCTATCCCACCCGACGGAATGTCATCCATGTTATCTCTCATTTGGTTGCTATCCTTTGTCATTATTTAATGGGTAATTTTTTAGTTAAAAAAGGAGTGGCTTTCTTTGACTGGAGTGCGAACATCTCGATCCCTGGAAATATAGAGCCAATTTGGCATATACAGGCTTAGCTGTGGGGGACGATCGCACTCAAGCACAAAAAACGAACGGTTTTTACGAAATAGGGATGCTCCCGTTGTAGTCCTTATCATTGTCTCTTGGTTGCTCGCGTCTTGACAAACTCAGTTGGCGATCGCTAAACCGATCGAAAACTGACATTGACAAATAAATAAGTAAATTATACAGTGACGGCCCTCAAAGCCTCGACGACCCTCAAAGCCTCTGAGGAGGGACGAGAAAGGATTAAGCAAGCTAGAAGTGAGAGGGGATGCACTATAGAAGAGCCCTGATGGCTGGTAGAAGCGAGTCAAGAGTTAGAGCGCGATCGCCCTTGGACAGAGGTCGGGCCCTATGCCGATCGCCTCTGGCTCCCTACTTAGGGGCGTTGGCGATCGAGTTTAATTGCGATCGATCGCCCTCCCGTTCACCTTTACACTTGAGACCCAGTAGAAATGATATAATAGCCAAAAGTTTTTATAACAGTTCGCTATCCGCTAAACACTGGACAAAGGTGGACGAGATAGCCAGTCTAAGTCTTTAACTAGGCTACGTTAGTAAGGTCACGACACCTACGAGTGCTTTCCAGCTTGTAGCTATGTCGCCGGAGATT